>NZ_JAQMUA010000500.1:0-12557 GCF_028330895.1 Kamptonema animale CS-326
CAGCTTTTCTGTACATGGTGAGGGATGGTGATGCAAGGCTTTTGACCTATTTTACCTGTTTTTCTTGCACCATACTCTCCCTCCGCGATCGCATAACCCAGACTGCATCACCTCCGGGCACTGATTCAGCAAGCCCTAAATAGTTGGCGAATCAAATCTTTTTCAAACCGCAGACCGGCGAGAATATCGGCACAGGTTAACAGATTCCGCCGCTCATCGATTGCCTCAATTTTAGCAACTTCCTGGGCAACTTGTGCGAGCAAGGATGCCGGGGAGTCGCTGCGAGCGAGGGTGGCAAATGGCAAAAGAGCGGGATTTGCTAATAGCGGAGCCGGATCTTGCTCCCACATCCGAATCACTCGATATCGGTGTTGGGTGTTGGCTTCGATAAATTGGTCAACAAATACAAGTTGTGAATCTGTGGGTTTTAAGTAGATCGCGACTTGCACTATTTCTGCATCCCAATATAGTCTTTTCAGCCGCACCCAGTAGTCAAGCATTCTGAAAGAGATGGGTGGTTGAGAGTAGGGTAGAGTTTGAAATTCTAAGTGTAGAATTTGATTGGCGGTTTGCAAAAGTGTCAGAGAATCGGCTCGAATGGGTTCAAGGCTCAATTCAGTTTTGAGTACCTGAATGTCAACGGGTTCAGTTGAGAGTAGCCAGCGAACAAAGGCGGCTGGATATTGTTCTACAAGGTATTTGCAGGTGTTATCAGATGCCAAGATGTCGGGTGTTTTTAGAGAGGTCTAATGGATTTAATTGTAACCTAACTCAATAGGAATTTTTTTGTAGCAACCAGCTAAATGTGACTTTTTCTGACCTAGTTGCGATGGGAAAAATTTACTAAATATGACTTTATCAGGACTTACGCACCCAACCAAAGAAACCGGGTTTTTTACGAAAATACTTCGTTGTTACCCACATACGATCTCAAAAACCCGGTTTCTGGGACGACCTGCTATTTATCTTGCTTGACAACCTCTAATATTTAGGAAATAATTTATACTTAAGACTACAAAAGGTTATCCTAAGCGCTACTTGTATCTAACTGTTATGACACAACAGAATATTCTGGAACTCGCTAAACAGGGAGATGCAAAGGTGATCGCATCTCTACTGAACCGTCAGCTACAACCCAAGGGCATTACTGCCACAGTTGCCTTGAAGGAGGGTTGTTTACAGGTGATGCTGGAAGCGGTGGAAGTCCCTAGTCAGCAAGTCTTGGCCGCATATATGAGTAAGTCGATCGCTGGTTTGGGGGCTGCATCCATTGAGAAAGTGAAGGTTTACGGGCGACAGACGGGCGCAAAGATGCCGGCGTGGCATCAACAGTTTGAAATGGCGGGGCAAAAGTTACCTGTTGCGGATGTGAGTGAGGCGCGATCGCCTGTTTCTACTGAGGTAACGGAGTCAAAGCCGCTGAGTTTGAAGGAACGGGCTAAGCTTGGGGATGTGGAGGCGATCGCATCTCTGTTAAATCTGCCGTTGCAAAATAAGGGGATTAGTGCGACTGCGAGTTTGCAAGATGGTTGTTTACAGGTGATGCTGGAGGGCGATCCGGTTCCTGATGAGGAGGTGGCTGTTAGGATTGAATATAAGACTACCAATAGTTATCATGCTTTATTACTTGCTATCTGGCGAAACCCTAGTTAATATAAAGATAGTAAACACTGCCATACTAATTGAAACTGCCCCATCATGAAAAAGCAGAATAATAATGTTAAGTTAAACAAAAAGAATAACAAAATTAAAAATGACTTGTCAGTTCCAGACAAACAACTCATTGGTCTTTTAATGGTCTTTACTATCCTTTTTATTATAAATTGGATTTTCGCAGTTATTTTCTTTACTTTTATTATGCTTGTCTTAGCTTTTTCTGATACTAAAAAAAAGGAAGAGATTAAGAATGTTCTTTCCGGTGTTTTCGTTATGGCATTTATTTGCGGATCACTGGTTAATTGTTCTATCCAAGTTTTTCACTTTGCAGGCGGAGAAAAAATAGCAAAGTTGTGTAGTGAATCGTTAAAACAGACACCTTATGCTAGAGATATCAATATTAATAATGCCTCAATAGAATTTTATGTGGATTATAATTTTACACTAGAACATGGACCATCAACCTCCAATTTGGAATGGGGAAATCAAGGCGATGTGATGTGGAATTGGGTTAATAGATATGTATCAAGTGATGTAATGGCTAGATGCAAAGGACCAGTTAATGTTAATTATAATTATAGATATGTAAAAAAAATATACAGGAATGGTTTAGTTATTCCCGAAACTCATAAGTAAGAACACAGAAGGAAAAGTAACAAATTCGAGGGAAATTGACATTGAACAAAAGTTTTAAGTCTACCAAGTAATACCAATTTTTGAAACTATGACTACAAATGGGTTAAACTACCCTAAATATATTAGATACTTTATCTGTAGTTGGCATTTAGAGAATTGGTATAAGTTCCCCGGAGAGCTAAGGTCACACCTGAACTAATCGCCTCAACCTTAGTTAATATACAAAGAGTAAGCACTGGAGATACTCATTGAAACTGCCCCATTATGAAAGAGCAGTCGTTCCTCAAAAGAAAATCACTGAATATCTGCTCTCACTCACGCACCGCGACGGGAAAAGCAAAGCAAATTTTTTTTTGCGGTTTGGATTTTCCGTCTATGATTGGGAAGTTATGGCAATTGCTTTACTGCGTCATGCCGCCGACCATGAATTTTAGCTAAAATTGAAGAATCTCCTTTTGGCACTCGGTACGTTGTTGAAGGAGAAATCCTCGCAGCAGATGGCAGAAAACCCTTTGTGCGTTCTGTCTGGTTTATTGAAACCGGAGGCGAAATTCCCAGGTTAATAAGTGCCTATCCACCAGATTAAAAAAGAAAATGATTCAAGAACTTGACAGCATCCCCAAGCGCCGCAGCTACGCCAGCCGCAGGCATCGCGCCTCTTTCCCCCTGTGGTTGCCAAAAAGTTCTATCTGAGATAAACTAGGAAATAAAAACTAAGTAAACTTTAATGATGTAAGCAAAAATCATAATGAAAACTCAAAGCTTAACAGCCATCATTTACAAAGAAGAAGATATGTATATTGCCGAATGTCCAGAAGTCGGTACAATCGATCAAGGCGAAACCATAGAAGCCGCGATCGCCAACCTCAAAGAAGCTACAAAACTTTATCTCGAAGAGTGTCCATTACCCGACGTTAGTCCCAGGTTTGTCACTAGCATAGAGATTAGCTATGCCTAGATTACCCAGAATATCAAGCCTAGAAGCAATTCGTGTATTAGAACGTTTAGACTTTTATCAAGCTAGACAAACTGGTAGCCATGTTATCCTTAAAAAACCTCTCCCCGACGGAGAAATTGTTTGCGTTGTACCAATCCACCGCGAATTAAAAATTGGGACACTCAGCGGTGTTCTAAAGCAAGCAAAAGTCACACCTGATGAGTTTATCGCGAATTTATAAATACCAATAACCCAGTTTCTCCGATCCGCGATCGCGCCGCCAAACTTTTAGCCAAAAACTACTTAAAATTATCACTTGAGCTCCTATTAAAATCAGACCGCAGCCATTTTAAATCAAAATGTCCAATAGTATTTTTAGCTACAATCTCCCAAGTCCCAGCACTAGATAATAGTAAATTGCACAATCTAGGCAACTCCTAGATTGTATTGCAACGAACTTTCTATGAAACCTCGAATCATAGTTTGCGGCTTAGGTCGCACAGGGTACAAGATTTTCTGTTTATTAAGACAGCAAGGCGCGATCGTGGTTGGTATCAGCGATCGCCCTTTAAGATGTGAAGGTTCGGATGTCATAGTAGGCAACTTACAAGCAGCCTCAAGTTTATTAGCCGCCGGCATCCAAAACGCTCATACCCTCGTTTTAGCAGGAGATGACGATGCCGTAAATTTGGCAATTTTGATGCAGGCAAGGATTCTCAATCCTAAAATTCGCATCATTAACCGCCTCTTCAATACCAGCCTTGGCGATCGCCTAGATCATACCCTGCCGGAGCATACCACAATGAGCGTTTCCTCCTTAGCCGCTCCCGTGTTTTCCTTTGCAGCTCTTGGCAATCAAGCAATTGGACAGTTGCGCCTATTTAACCAGACTTGGCCGATTCACGAAGAATATATCGATGAAAATCATGCCTGGAAAGGTCGAAAACTGAGGGATTTATGGGAAGATCGATCGCGAATGCTCATCTATTATCTGCCAGCGGATAATAAAATTGACCTAGTATCGGCGGTTCTAGCTCATGGATATTTACAGCAAGGCGATCGCCTGATTATTGCCACTCAACCCAGCGTGCGATCGCGCCGCAAAACTTTTACCCAAAAACTACTTAAAATCCTCACTAATTTACGGCGACTTCAGCAGCAAACTCAATCAGCAGTCAGCGTTAGCATCACTCTTTTACTAATAATTTTAGCAGCCACATTCACATATACAACTGTAAATTTTCATGTTTCCATAGTTGATGCTTTCTATTTTTCCGTCGGCATGATTACCGGAGCTGGAGGGAACGATAAAGTAGTAGAAAATGCCCCTGATAGTATTAAAATATTCACCGTTGTTATGATGTTAGTTGGGGCAGGAATGATCGGCCTATTCTACGCACTCCTCAACGATTTTATATTAGGAACCCGCTTAAGAGAATATTGGGATGCTGCGCGAATTCCCCAACGAAATCACTATATAATTTGTGGTCTGGGAGGGATAGGAGTACAGATTGCCAAACAACTCCAAGCCAACGGCCATGAAGTTGCAGTTATAGATAGCGACTCTAACAATAGATTCCTCAGCACTGCTCGCTCCTTAAAAATTCCCGTAATTCAAGGAGATGCAAGTTTATCTTCAATTCTAGAAGAAGCTAATATTAAACAAGCCGAAGCGCTATTAGCAGTTACTAGCAGCGATATGTCAAATTTAGAAATTGCCTTAAGCGCTAAAGGATTAGCACCCAAACTGCCAGTTATTGTTCGCAATCAAGACCCACATTTTGCACTCATGGTGCAGCAAGTTTTTGAATTTGAAGCCGTATTAAGTCCGACAGAAATAGCCGCTCCTGCCTTCGCTGCGGCAGCAATTGGAGGGCGAATTTTTGGTAATGGGATGACATTAGATAGTCTCTGGGTTGCCTTAGCAACATTAATTACACCAGGACATCCCTTTTGCGGCCAACGCATTCAAGATGCTGCTATGTCTGCTGATTTTGTACCTTTGTATGCCGAAACTAATTGCCAAACAATTCACGGCTGGGATTTGCTAAACTTTTACCTTAGTGCTGGGGATGTTTTGTATTTAACAATGCCAGCTAATAGACTAGAGCAATTGTGGAGATCCGTATCTACGGAATTAATTAGAAATTGAAAAAGGAAGGGGAAAAATAGGGTATTTTAGTAGGAATTACACAAAGAAACCGGGTTTCTGTGAAAAATCCTTGGTTTCTCAACGAGAGATTTACAAAGAAACCCGTTACACAAAGAAACCGGGTTTCTGTGAAAAATCCTTAGTTTCTCAACGAGAGATTTACAAAGAAACCCGGTTTCTGACCTCAATGTGCGTAAATCCTGTGTAGAATTCTTTAAGAACACGAGGGAATAAATTCCCTTGCGTCGTTTTTCCTCTCAGGTCTGAAGACACTGAGTTTCCAAACTCCCATCCTTTTTTTATGAGAAAAATTTTAGGATTATTGGTATTGGCAATAATTGTGGCGATCGCATCCGTAGCCGTAGCAGCTCAACCTTTATTTGTTGCCTATCCTCCTGCTAATCACGAAACGACTGCCGATCGCATTTTCTTAATCGGCACAGCACCCGCACAAGGACAGGTATTTGTCAATGGTAAACCCATTGAAAACCGCAGTCCAGCAGGACATTTTGCTCCGACTTTCCCCTTGCAGGCGGGAGAAAATAGCTTTAGTTTGCGCTATGAAAATCAGGAAGTAAAAATTAAGGTAACGCGCAAGTCAAATCAGCCAGAAGTGCCTGTGGGTGCGACGTTTGCCAAAGCTTCGTTGATGCCGTCACAGGATATAGCGAGAATGCCTGGAGAGTTAATTTGCTTCAGCGCGATCGCGCCTCCTAACGCGCAGGTGTCAGTAAAATTGGCAGGTGACACGATTCCTTTAATGGCGCGATCGCAAGTGGATTTGCCAGATAATAAGGCTGTATTAGTTGGGGGAAATTCCCCTGAAAAAAGCGCGATCGGACAGTACCAAGGTTGCGCTCAAATATCCTTAGAAACGGGAGAAAAAGCTAAACTAGATTTAGGATCACCCCAATTTCAACTAACAGTAAACGGTCAAACTGTGACTCAACAAGGTACTGGCAAGATTACAATTTTGTCTCCGACTCAATTTGAAGTAGCGGAAGTAACCGCAGATGCGGGTGTTGCTAGAACGGGCCCCAGTACGGATTTCTCGCGCTTGACACCCCTGCCCAAGGGAACTAGGGCCGCGATCGTATCGCGCGAGGGAGAGTGGCTAAGATTGGATTATGGAGCCTGGATTAAAGCCTCAGAGGTGCGGATTCTCAAAGATGCAGTGCCAGTGCGATCGCTAATTCGCAGTGCCAGTGCGCGTCAAGTTGGCGAGTGGACAGAGGTGCGATTCCCCTTAGAAGTAGCAGTTCCAGTCGCCGTGCAACAGGGAGAACAAACCTTTATTCTCACATTATATAATACTACCGCTCAAACTGACATTATTCGCCTCGATGATGACCCAGTAATTTCGCGTTTAGACTGGCAACAAATATCTCCCCAACAAGTGCAATATACTTTCAATCTCAAATCCGCTCAACATTGGGGTTATAAGTTGAGATATGAGGGGACAACTTTAATCCTATCTCTGAAACATCCACCCGTAGGGGCGAAAATTAGTACAACAGAAAAGCCACTAGCAGGAATTAAAATACTCCTCGATCCGGGACATGGCGGCGCGCAAGATATGGGGGGTATCGGGCCAACAGGTTATCGTGAAAAAAGTGTAGCTTTGATTATCTCAAAGTTGGTACGAGAAGAATTAGTAAATCGGGGTGCAAATGTGATTATGACACGCGAGGAAGATATTGATTTAGATTTGCCGCCAAGGGTAGAAATGATTAATAAACAAGAACCTGCGATCGCCATTTCTTTGCATTACAATGCTTTGCCAGATAACGGCGATGCGATTAAAACTAAAGGAATTGGAGCTTTTTGGTTTCATCCCCAAGCGCACAGTTTAGCAATGTTCTTGCACAATTATTTAGTAGAAAAATTAGATCGCCCGACCTATGGCGTATTCTGGAATAATTTAGCAATGACTCGTCCCGCTGTCGCTCCATCTGTATTAATGGAATTAGGGTTTATGATTAATCCAGTAGAGTTTGAATGGATTGTAAACCCGACAGAACAGAAAAAGTTAGCAAATGCGATCGCGCAAGGAATTACTGAATGGTTTGCTACCCGATAACAAAAATAGGACTTATGCAAGCAAGCTTTACGTAACGCCGCCATCTTGGCGGTTATTCTACCACAAGCGAGAGCGGTGTTACGTAAGTTCTCAAACAACTAAAATTTTCCTAATAATCTTGGCGATTGCTATAAAATGCCTAAAACTGCTAAAAATAAGATGAAACTCAGATATTCATTATTAATAATTGCCATTGTTTTTCTTCCCGGATGCAATCTCTCCCAAAATTCAGATCGCACACTAATCTCAGATAATAGTCCATCCTCTCAACCTTCCGTTCCCGTCAAACCGCAATCTTATACCAAAGAAGCCAAACTAATCGCTGTTGGCGATATTATGATGCACAAAAGTCAAACGCAATCGGGTTATGACTCGCAAAATAAAACGTATAAATTCGATAGTTTTTTCACAGAGGTTAAACAAATTCTATTAACTGGTGATTGGGTAATTGGTAATTTAGAGACAACCTTAGCGGGTGAAGATGCAGGAGGATATACGGGATATCCACTGTTTAATGCACCAGCAGAATTAGCAAATGCTGTTAAAGGTGCAGGATTTAATATTTTGACGACAGCGAATAATCATTCTTTAGATAGAGGAGAAAAGGGAGTAATTAATACTATAAAAAATGTACGCGATCGCGAACTTAACTCAACAGGTACAGCCACATCTGCCAAGGAAGCAGAGAAAATTTTAATAGTTACTAAAAATAATATTTCAATGGCAATATTAGCCTATACTTACGGAACCAATGGCATCCCTGTTCCCAAAGGTAAAAACTATCTTGTCTCTTTAATCGATGAGCAGAAAATCGTTAAAGATATTGCCAAAGCGCGAAAGCAGGGAGCCGATTTAGTGACAATTAGTTTGCATTTTGGCGAAGAGTATCAGCGTCAACCAAATGCTCAACAAAAAAAACTGGTTGATAGCTTAGTCAAAGCAAGTGCGGATATTATTCTCGGTAGTCATCCCCACGTTGTCCAGCCTTATAAAATCTTTGAATTGCCCAGAAAAGATGGTAGTATTAGAAAAGCAGTGGTAATTTATTCAATGGGTAATTTTATTTCGGGTCAAATTGGGAATTATAAAGACTTGGGAGTTATTTTTACCGTAAATGTCCGCAAAAAATTCCCAGAAAAAACGATAGAAATTGGGAAAGTGGAAGCAATTCCTACTTGGGTACATCGTTACAGCCAAAATGGAAAGTTAAATTATCGGGTTTTGCCATTAGAAGTTGTTGTGAATAATAAAAACGATAAACTTCTTGCAAAGACAGAATATGCAGCTTTAGAGAAAAATTTGCGGACAATGAACAGTCATCTTGAGTCTGGGAGTAGCAAAAAATAATTCTTAACTCTCTAAATTCCAATCTTCACCCCCAGGCAAGCGCGACAAATATTCATCGATACTATTACTTATTGTCTTGCTTTATCCATTATCTGAGCCAACTTCACTTTCAAGTTTTTAAATTCTCCTGCTCGATCTCTTAATGTATTTGGATCGTCTTTAATTCTCTCATAGTGTTCCATCATAGCTAAGTGCCGTACATATTCATTTTCTTCACCCAAATGTTCTAGGGCAAAATCAATCAATTCATCATTTGTTAGCTGTTTGAGTTGTTCTTTAATATCTTCAGACATATTCTATATCTCCATTAGGATTGATGTAAACAATCATACGTTGGTCGGCGAATTGCCGGGGTTGAATCACCATGTACAATTTTCCATTGGGGAAGATGTCAACTAACCGAATAAAGCATTTTAGCTGTGCAGTTAATTGGTGTGTAGTCACATATAGTGTGCGAAGTTGTTCTGGTGTTGGCTCCATTATAATCAAGTTGATTTCAAAAAGGCAATATTGTTAGTATAATGTGGTAATTCACACCTTACTTTTACTTATTGCCTTGCCTTATCCATTATCTGAGCCAACTTCAATCGCAAACCTTTATCTTCTCCAGGCAGATCCGTTATTGTGTTTGGATCATTTTTAGCTCTCTCATGGTGTTCCATTAAGGCTAAGTGCCGAACATATTCATTTTCTTCCCCTAAATGTTCTAGGGCAAAATCAATTAATTCATCATTCGTTAGCTGTTTGAGTTGTTCTTTGATATCTTCAGACATATCGCTTACCTCCATTGGGATAAATGTAAAAAATTATACGTTGATCGGGGAATTGTCTGGGTTGAATAACAATGCACAAGTCCCCATTGGGGAAAATGTCAATTAACCTAATTAAGCATTTGAGTTCTGCTGTTAATTGTCGTCCAGTCACATATAGTGTGCGAAGTTGTTCTGGTGTTGGCTCCATTATAATGCAGTCGATTTCAAAAAGACAATATCACGAGTGTAAGGTGGGTAATTCCCACCTTACTAACTCAATCTACATAGTTTGAGCTACATGATAACGGCTAGTCAATTTATCCAATTGATTCACCAACAAACTGAGGAATAATCCCACATCCGTAACCACACCAATTGATTCAATGGAACCGCGATCGCTTAATTTTGTAACTACCGCCGGGTTAATATCAACACACACCATCTTCACTCCTGCTGGGGTCATATTCCCCACACCAATTGAGTGCAACATTGATGACAACATCAAAATCATGTCCGCACCACGCAATAACTCAGCATATTCTTCCTGAGCCTTAATTAAGTCCATTTGAGTATCAGGAAGTGGCCCATCATCGCGAATAGAACCTGCCAGAGAAAATGGGATATTATTCTTGATACATTCGTACATCACACCGCTAGTAATAAATCCGGCTTCAACAGCTTTGGAAATACTGCCATAACGCCGGATCGAATTAATTAGTTTCAGGTGGTGCCTGTGTCCGCCGCGAACAGCAATGCCGCGCTTCATATCAACACCTAAAGATGTACCCATCGTGGATTGTTCCATGTCATGAACTGCGATCGCATTTCCACCTAACAATGCTTGCACGTAACCTTCACGAATTAAATGTGTTAAGTGTTCGCTACCGCCAGTATGAATTACCACTGGCCCTGCTGTCACCACAACTTTACCGCCGCGATCGCGAATTTGCCGCAATTCCCACGCTACTTGTTCCACTACCAATTCTACGCGGCGTTCGCTAGAAACACTGCCAGACATAAAGCTGAATTCCTGAGAGTTGCGTTGTTCCCGCGATTCAGCTTTGCGGATTGTGCGGATACCAACAACATCAACAACTACTTTTTCACCTACTTTTAAGTCCCGCAAAATTTTGCACTTCGCAGTAATTCCATCTGGGGTTTCAGTAATGGCAATTGCGCCATCCATCCGCTGATTTCCAACTCTGATCCACTCACCGTTTACCCGCACTTCAGTCGGATAAATTGTGCTAACATAAAAGTCATCTGGCCCTACGCCATCTTGGATAACAGGCTCTAAATTGGCATCGCAAACTTCTTGCGGTGGTGGTACTGCACCCAAGTCAATTAATAGGCTGATAATTTCTTCCATCACCTCGTGGGAAGGAGCAGAAACTTTAACGTCAGCCGATGAAGTGCTTTGACGTTGCTCTCCCAGATTGAAATTCAGCACTTGGAAACTACCGCCATTTTCCACAATTAGGTCTAAGGCTTGGCTAATTAATCCAGAGTCTAGTAAGTGACCTTCCATGCGAATTGTGCGGCTTTCTACCATCACATTTGCGGAGCGATCTTCCTGTACTGGTTCTGTTACCCGTAGTGTCAAGCACTTAGCCGCACCGCCAGCTTTTAGAAATTCTGTCAATGGGGTTTCAATTACTTTAAAACCTGCATTTCCTATGCGGTTCTTCAGAGATTCGCTCACCTTATTCATCACTACAATTTTGTCAATATTGACAGCATTGCAGGCGAAGTTAATGGCATCTGCTTCTTCAATAGCAATTAACTTTTCTGGTGTTACCCGCATTTCAATTACTTTGTTAGAGTAGGAATCAAATGCAGGTGGATAGTAAAGTAAATAGCCACCACTAAGGGGACAGAAACAGGTATCTAAGTGATAGAATCTTTCATCACTTAAACGCAGTGAAATTACTTCGATGTTCAGCCATTTTGCCAAGTAGGGATGCGAGTCGAGTTCGGAACGGAAGCCGTATCCGGCCCACAACCAGCGGCCTTCGCGATCGAGTAAAGCGTCACCTGCACCTTCAAAGGGTAGGTCTTTGGGGAGTTCGTGGACGGTGTAGCCTTTGCTTTGGAACCATTCTTTGAAGTAGGGTTCTTCGCCTTGGCGTTCCTTGTGGTAGAAGCGACTGAGGACGAATGTATCCCCTAAGACGAGGCCGGCGTTGGCGGTGAAGACCATATCGGGCCAACCTTTTTGGGGGGTTACGAGGTCTACGATCGCATTTTCTTTGAGAATGTGGTACAGTTTTTCCCACTGCTCGACGGCGCGATCGCGCGATGATTTATGGACGTTCCCCTCCATCCAAGGGTTAATCACATAATCCACGTCGTAGTGGTCGGGGGCGCACATGAGGAAACGAATTGAATCTGTCATAATCTGGTTAAGGTGAGGTAGACGCTACAGACGGATGTTGGCAGAACTTTGTATAAAGACTACGCGAATCACTCCTAGCTTTAGGGGTGGAAAGTCTGGCGGCAGAAAGGCTAACTTTCTACTATATCATGCAAGAGGAACGTGGCACAAGATGGCTTGGTAGGTGAAGGCATAAACGAAAATGCTTATACAGCAAGCTTTTTAGTCATTTGTGTTTTACTTTTTTAAGTGAATTTACTTAATTTAGGGCTTACACATTATTTACGTAACGCCACCATCCTGGCGGTTGATTTAGCACCAGGATAGCGACCTAACTATTGCCTAAGTCCTGTTAATATAAGTTGCCAGCCAGCCATTAGATGTAAAGCATAATATTTTTTAATCTACTTGTATTACGTTCAGGCAATCAGGTAAAATCAAATAATCTAAGAGGTGAGCGCGGATGTAATTCAGTGGTAGAATGTCAGCTTCCCATGCTGAACGTCGTGGGTTCGAGTCCCATCGTCCGCTTATTTAATCAAGGTTTTGCGCGGTGCGGATTTTTTTGATCGCGACTTACCGCAAAATATTTGTAACGCCGCCAACAGGCGCGGTAAGTAAAC
>NZ_JAQMUA010000501.1:0-33613 GCF_028330895.1 Kamptonema animale CS-326
ATCCCGAAATGCTTGTACAAATGCACTGAAGGGAATATTGCGTTGAAATTGGTCAAATTTTCCTTTGATAAAATAACCGCGTTGCCGAACAATTGGTTTATGAACTTCGTTGACAACGGCGGTTTTCCCAATACCCGAAAAACCTGCTACCAGCATCATTTCTGTTGCACCAAGACTGACTCGCTCAAATGCTTGCAGTAAAGTTTCTGCTTCGGTTTCTCTGCCATAGAGTTTGTCGGGGATAATAAAGCGATCGCATACATCCCGTTCCCCAATTTCAAAACTCTGAATTTCACCAGAAACTTGTCGCTGATCTAAACATTTTTCTAAATCAAATTTCATTCCCAAGGCACTTTGATATCTGGATTCTGCATTTTTTGCCATCAGTTTCATCACGATATCACACAAAACTTGCGGAATTTTTCTCCCCTTTATTTCACTTAAATTCGGTGGATTTTTGGCAATATGACAATGGACTAACTCCATGGGATCTTTGGATTCAAAAGGTAACTTTCCTGCCAGTAATTCGTAGAAAGTTACTCCCAAAGAATAAAAATCACTTCGATAGTCAATCCCCCGATTCATTCTCCCGGTTTGTTCCGGGGAAATATAAGCGAGTGTCCCTTCTAATCCATTGGGATTTATCAAAGTTTGTGTTTCTCGTGGTAGCAAGGAAGCGATACTAAAGTCGATTAATTTAATTTGTTTGGTTACAGAATTAATTAAGATATTGCTGGGTTTGATGTCTTTGTGAATGATGCGCTCGCGATACAATATATCTAAGGCATTGCACAGTGCGATCGCTATGTGTAAAAACTCTGTTAATGAGAGGGTGTTTTTCCCTTTCTGGGCCCATTCATGAAGAGAAATACCCCCAAAGTCTTCCATTACCAACGCATAGCCATTTTGATACTGTTCCAGACAATAGGTTTGTACGATCAGAGGTGAGTTGAGATTTTTAGCAATGGTGTATTGATTGCGAAACTGTACCAGTTCGCTGAAGGTGGGATAGTCATTTTTCAGAAGTTTGATGATCGCAGGTAATCGATCGCTGGTACGGATAGCTCGATATACTAAAGTACGACTTCCTGAATAAATTGTTTCGAGGCTTTGATAGTTGGGAATTTGAGCGATTGTGTTTGTGTTGTCTTTTTTGTCGGAGTTATTCATGGCTGTTGTTGTTTTAGAATTGAGCGGTGAGTAATTGGTTAAATGAGTCTAAAGAAGAGTGAAAAGTTAACTTTTTTTTAGGTCGGAGTGGGTAAGGTAATGATAAATTCTGTTCTTTGGCCTGGTGTCGAGTTGACGTGAATAGAACCGCTATGTTTTTCGGTAACAATTTGATGAGCGATCGCCAATCCCAATCCCGTCCCTTTCCCGACAGCTTTTGTCGTAAATAAATGGTCAAAGATTTTGGTTTTAACTTCTTCAGTCATCCCTTGACCATTATCAGTAATCGTAATTTTTACCTGTTGATTTTCCCAGGAAGTGATGATTTTAATTCGATTAGGATTAGCCTTAATTTCTGCAAAATTCCGCCCAATATTTGATTCTTCTAAGGCATCGATCGCATTGGCAAGAATGTTAATAAACACCTGATTTAATTGACCGGGGAAACCTTCGATCTCCGGAATATTCCCATAGTCTTTGACTACTTCAATAGCGGGTCGCTCATCGTTCGCTTTCAATCGATATTTGAGGATTAAGATCGTGCTGTCGATACCCTCGTGGATATTGAAAGGCACTTTGTAGTCTTTGTCAGCCCGAGAAAAGGTTCGGAGTGAAGTGCTGATACTTTTGATGCGATCGCATCCCAGTTGCATCGAGTTGATGATTTTGGGGAAATCTTCGATGATATAGTCTAAATCGATATCTTCGGCATGGTCGGCAATCTCTCTTTCTAGGGCGCGATCGCGATAGAGGTTGAGATGCTCCACTAAATCTTTAAATGTGGATTTAGCTTCATTCAAATTGCCGGAAATAAAGCCGACTGGGTTATTAATTTCATGAGCAACACCAGCAACTAAGTTGCCCAATGCAGACATTTTTTCGCTTTGAATCATTTGCAATTGGGTTTGCTGTAATTCATTTAAAGCTTGTTCTAGCTGTTGGGAATATTGCTGCGATCGCTCGTACAGTCCCGCATTTTCTAGAGAAATGGCCGCTTGAGCACAAAGTAGGTTGAGGAGTTGCACGCGATCGTCAGTAAATGCCCCCGTTGCTAAATTATTTTCCAGATACAACACCCCCAACAACTTTCCTTGATGTAAAATCGGAATACACAAGATACTCTTGGGTTTTTGTTGCTGAATATAGGAGTCATTAATTAACTGCGGATGTGCTGTAGCATCAGAAATCACCACGGGTTTTAAACGGCGTTTAACAGTATTAATTAACCCAATTGGTATATCGATCGACTCTTCAAATGGCTGTCGATCTGTCAATTTTATAAAACAATCAACTTGGGAATTTTCATTGTTATTTAGCCCTAGTTTTGCTAATCCCCGAATCAGTAAATTACCTGATTCTGAAAGCATTAACACGCACTTATCAGCCCCCGCATTTTCAATTACGATCGAAAGCAATGATGAAAGTAGTTTTTCCAGTTCGATTTCACCTGAGATAGTTTGAGAAGTTTTGAGAATGGTAGCTAAATCGAGAGAATCAGAGATGCTGCTAGACGAACTGGTAGAAGTTATCTTTGCCGTTGCAAAGACAGTTTCATTAACCGAGAGACTGGATCGCTTCTGCTGAAGGATGGGTGCCAGCAGTTGTGAGTAGCGAGTTTCCAGATCGGCAACCTTAGCTTTAGCACCCCATCGGGTATAGCCGTAGTAAGCTTCAATTAAGTATTCTCTAGCAATCCGCTGTTTGTCCCAGTCCAGGTAAAACTTGCCAGCGAGTTCATTGGCTAAAGCTTCTTCTTGGATGTAGCCGTTGGCTTTGGCTTCGGCGATCGCGCGATCGTAATAGTTAATTGCTTCAGCTTTGTTTCCTAGCACTTGCTCTTTTTGTGCCTCTACTAAAAGAAATTTGTGAGAGAAATTCATCGGCGCATAGTCTGCCCACTTCTTCAGCTTTTCCTGGTTGTTTTCTACTCGATTTAAAAAGTTTTCTTGTTGAGCATTTGACACAGATGGATAGATTGATAAGTGCGTCAAAGAATCATAAAAATAAAATACTAAAACTGAAAAACTTCCTTGCAAACTATCTAAATATTGTTCGGCGTGTAGAGCATTTTCTTTGGCTTGTTGAAAATCTCCAAATAAATAACAACTGCCCATTTTATTGATAAAATAATAACCAATTCCCACTCTATCGTTCGCTTCCTGATGCCGTAGCAAAGATATTTCCTCGTTATAAAATTCCCCTGAGAAACTGCATGGATTTTCTAATATATTCAACAAATTTGAAACTGACTGTTGTGTGATTTTATGCCAACCTAAAGAAATTTTTTGTTCGAGCCTAGTTAGAGCATCATTAATGCGTGCCATTTCTTGTGCTAATACACCTAGTTCTTCTCCCATAAAATAGGCGTGTTCGCATTTAATCATCGCCGCGTAGCCAGCCTGTTCAAAATTGCCACCTTCCAGTCCGCTTTCGTAACCTTCCCAAAGAATTGGTAATGTTTCTCTAATATGAGCTTTGCCATAAATTGCACACGCTCCTACCAAATGGAATACAAATGCTTTGATATCTGGAGCATTGAATTGTTTCGCTAGACCGAGAGCTAACCTGCCAAATTGATAGCCCGACTCAATATCCTGAAACACTGCATTTAATAGCAGACCGTAAAAAGCTAAACCAGAACTAGAGAAGGGTGAATTGCCATAGTCGAGCAATAAATTCATCAATTCACATACAACTAACGGTAACAATGTAGGTGCAGCTTGATAGGTAGGAGTAAACATAATTGTTAACATCCTGGCCGTTGCTAGCTTCTCGACATCTGTCATTAATTGTAGGTCGAGCAAATCCTCGATTTTCTTACCCTCTAGTTTGGTTGCTGTTTGAGTGAGTGCTTGCTGAATGTTTGATGGATCGGCGGATTCAGGTAAGCTCACTCCCAACAATTCTAGGGCTTCTAATCCAATTTTGACGGCTTCTAGCTTTTTAATTTGTGCCATATAAGCCTGGATTTTGGCACCATAGACTTTCATTTTGTCAACAGCAGTTTTTGCTTGTTTGAGAACGATGTCTGCCCATTGTTCCATTCCAGTAAAATCACCCTTGAGGTAAGCGGTTTCCGCTGCTAATTCATGCAGTTCTAGGGTGAGTTTGTAGCGTGTTTGCCAGCCTGAGTTCTCTTCAATGTTGGGAAATTTTAGCAAGCTAATACCTGTAGTGGCATACTGATACGAGGCTGCATAAGCTGTGGCAGCTCTGGCTTTTTGTGCTGCTTGCAAATTGAGTTCGGCGAGTTGTATTTGTTGTGATGGTTCGATAATTAAGGATTTGCCAATATTAAATTGATTGACAATTTCAAACAAGTTTGCATCTAATTCTGCGTTCGGTCTATTTTTTAGCAGCAGTTGCCCAATTTTTAGGTGAGCGGTCTGTTTTTGGTCATCTAGAATTAGCGCATAAGCTGCTTGTTGAACGCGATCGTGCAGAAAACGATAAGAAACCGAAGGTAACTCTATAACTCGATCTTGAGTCGTTTCTCCGGGCTGGAAAAACTTGTACACTTCTGTAATCGGTAAAATCAAGCCTTCTTGCAGTGCTTTCCACAAATCTGCTGCCGTCTCTGTTTGATATTTTTCATGGATAATCGCGAGAGTTTTTAAATCAAAAGAGTTACCGATACAAGCGGCTAATTTCAAAATATTTTGAGTTTCTAGGGGCAATTTCAAAAGTTGCCGCGCCATGAATTCTACGACATTCTCCGTGAGTGAGATAGATTTCACTATTGCCATGTCGCACTGCCAGTATCCCACTTGCGAATTAAAGGTAATGTAGTCTTCCTCATGTAAGGATTTGAGAAATTGGGTGGTAAAAAAGGGATTGCCTTTAGCTTTTTGATAGACCAATTCTGCTAGCGGCAGTGCTAGTTCGATCGCACAACTTAAAGTATCAGCAATCAGATAATTGATATCCGATCGACTCAAGGGTTCTAGCGTGAGAGTATCGATCTTGGCTCCAGTTTTTTTAATCTCTTCCAAAGTCAACATGAGGGAATGGGCTGGAAAGACTTCGTTATCGCGATAGGCTCCAATAATGAATAAATAACCGCGATCGCCCTCACTCATCAGCAACTCGATCGAACTGAGCGAAGCTGAATCTGCCCACTGCAAGTCGTCGAGGAAGATCGTCAGCGGATGCTCTGAGGTAGCGAATAAGCCAATAAATTTCTGGAACAGCAAGTTGAAGCGATTCTGGGCTGCACTGCTTGAGAGTTCTGGTACGGGCGGTTGTTTGCCGATAATCTGTTCGAGTTCTGGAATCACCTCAATCAGGACTTGCCCGTTTTGACCTAACGCCAATAAAATCTTATTTTTCCACGCTTGCAGTTGCTCGTCGCTTTCACTAAGCAGTTGCCCCATTAAATCTCGAAAGGCTTGCACGAAAGCAGAAAAGGGAATATTACGGTTGAACTGATCGTATTTACCTTTGATAAAGTAGCCATTCCAACGCACGATGGGCTTATGAATTTCGTTGATGACGGCGGTTTTGCCAATGCCGGAAAAACCAGCAACCAACATTAGCTCAAAGGCTCCGTTGGCAACTCTGCCAAAGGTTTCCAGTAGCGTTTGCACTTCCCGTTCCCGTCCGTAGAGTTTTTCGGGAATTGCGAAGCGATCGCTAAAATCTCGCTCTCCTAGCTCAAACCAAGTATAGTTACCTGTAGCTTGCGACTCCTGCTGGCATTTGAGCAAGTCATGCTTTAGCCCGATCGCACTTTGATAGCGATCTTCCGCATTCTTTGCCATCAGTTTGCGGATGATTTCACCTAACATCAGGGGGATGTCACTCCTGAGATCGCAGGCGGAGGGAGGCTGTTTGGCAATATGACAATGTACCAACTCCATCGGATCGTTAGTTGGAAACGGCAGTTGTCCGGTTAACAGTTCGTAGAATGTCACTCCCAGCGAATAGAAATCGCTGCGGTAATCAATACCTCGGTTCATCCGTCCCGTCTGTTCTGGGGAAAGATAAGCGAGAGTACCTTCTAATACATTGGGGTTTTGAATTTCTTGAGTTTCTCTGGGTAGTAAAGATGCGATACTAAAATCAATTAATTTGACTTGTTTAGTTACGGAATTAATTAAGATATTGCTGGGTTTAATGTCTTTATGAATGATGCGCTCTTGATAGAGAATATCTAAGGCATTGCACAGTGCGATCGCTATCTGTAAAAACTCTGTTAATGAGAGGGTGTTTTTCCCTTTAATCGCCCATTCATGAAGAGAAATACCCCCAAAATCTTCCATTACCAACGCATAGCCATTTTGATACTGTTCCAGGCTATAAGTTTGGACGATCGGAGGTGAGTTGAGATTTTTAGTAATGGTATACTGATTGCGAAACTGTACCAGTTCGCTGAAGCTGGGATAGTCATTTTTCAGCAGTTTGATGATGACAGGTAATTGGTCATGGGTACGGATTCCCCGATATACTAAGGTGCGACTTCCTGAATAAACTGTTTCAATAACTTGATAATTGGGAATTTGAATGGTTGTCAGAGTATTACTGTTTTTGTGGAAGTTATTCATATCTCTTGTGGTTTGAGAATTGATGGGTGAGTAATTGATGAAATGAGTCTAAAACCTGACAGAAAGTTAACTTGTTTTTTCTGCTTTAGTTGGTAAGGAGATGATAAATTCTGTTCCTCGTCCCAGTGTTGAGTTGACCTGAATGGAACCATGATGTTTTTCTTCAATTATTTGCCGCGCGATCGCTAATCCTAATCCCGTCCCTTTACCAACGGCTTTCGTGGTAAATAAATGGTCAAATATCTTTGCTTTGACTGATTCATCCATCCCCGTGCCATTATCAGCAATAGAAATTTTAACTGCCTTATCTTGTATGGAAGTGGTAATTTTAATGCTGTTGGGATTGGCTTTAATATCAGCAAGACTGCGACCAATGTTGGATTCATCTAAAGCGTCAATAGCATTCGCCATGATATTCATAAATACCTGATTTAATTGACCAGGAAAGCAGTCTATTTTCGGTAACTTTCCATAATCAGCTATTACTTCAATGGCGGGACGGCGGTCATTCGCTTTCAGACGATGTTTGAGAATTAAAATTGTACTATCAATACCTTCATGGATATTAAATGGTACTTTATAATCGCGGTCGGCACGGGAGAAAGTGCGGAGGGAAGTGCTGATGTTTTTCAGCCGTTCGCAGGCAATCTCCATGGAATTAATAATTTTTGGTAAGTCTTCTAAAGTATATTCCAAGTCAATTTCTTCAGCATGGTCAAGAATTTCATCATTCGGATTGGGGAGACTTGCTTGATAGAGTTTTAAGTGTGCAATCAGTTCGGTAACAGTAGGTTTTGCTTGTTCGAGACTTGCAGAAATAAAACCCAAAGGATTATTCATTTCATGAGCAACACCAGCAACTAAGTTACCCAGTGCGGACATTTTTTCACTTTGTACGATCTGTAATTGGGCGTTTTGTAAGTTGTATAACGCCTGTTCTAATAAGAGTGATTTTTGCTGCAAGGCAAGTTCCGCAAGTTTGCGATCGCTAATATTTTTCACAAACGCACAGTTATATTCTTCGCCGTCCAGTTCAAGGTAATTAACCGTTACTTCCACCGGATAACGATGTCCTGATTTGTTGAAATTGTAAGTCTCAAAGATAAATGAACCCTGCTCCTTAAGCTCATCCCAATGTTTTTCCCAAACCTCTGATGAAAGATCTGGGTTAAAGTCTCCAACGCATTTTTGTAAAATCTCGGTTCGGGAATAGCCGAGATCGCGGCAGGCGGCATCATTAACATAAGCAACCTGTCCGCTCGGTTTAACCCACCAGACGGGGACGCTGGAACGATCGATCGCAAACTGAGTGAGTCGGAGAGATTTCTCGGCAAGTTTGCGATCGCTAATATCGATCATCACGCCATCCCAGATAATCGAACCGTCGGCTTGCCGTTCTGGTCGTGATGCTGCCTGCACCCATTTCACAGTGCCAGAGGTCGTAATAATCCGCCATTCCTGCTCAAATGGCATGAGACTCTGGGCAGAATGGACGAACGCCTGGGTCATGGCTGCGCGATCGTCGGGATGCTCCAACATCCGAAAGTCTTTGATTCCTGTCAAGAACTCTTCTGGTGGCACTTCATAGAGATCGGCACAGCCTGGACTAACGTAGGGAATTGAAACAGAACCATCGGGAGCGAGGCGGATCTGATAAATTAGCCCAGGCAAATTCTCCGTCAGCTTCTGAAAGCGGGCTTCGCTGGCACGCAGTTCAGTTAGAGCTTGTTGCGATCGCTCATAAAGTCGGGCATTTTCCAAGGAAATTGCGGCTTGAGTGCAGAGTAAATTGAGTAGTTCGACGCGATCGCTTGTAAACGCTCCAACGGTCAGATTATTTTCTAAATATAAAATGCCAATCAATAGTCCTTGATTAATAATTGGACTACAAAGAATACTTTTAGGCTGGTACTGTTCAATATAAGGATCGCCTGCGAACTGAGGATTTAGCCTAGCATCAACAACTACCCTCGCTTCCAAACTATGCTTGACAGCATTCACCAAACTAAGCGCCACATCCTGACTTAATGCTAAAGGCATTGATGATAATATCTGTGGTTCTTGTCCCTCTTCCATAAGAGCTGCTAGCCGTAACTCAATCTCTTGTTTAAGCAGCAATACACACTTAGTTGCACCAGCATTCACGCTCGCTATTTTTAGTAAAATAGCTAAAAGTTTATCCAGTTCAATTTCCCCAGAAATAGCTTGAGAAGCTTTCAGCATAGTAGCCAAATCTAGAGCTTCCGAGACGGTACTAGAAGAGCGGTTGAAACTGATTTCTCCCCGCGTAATAGTATCATTAAAAGAATATCTAGCTTCATTTTTAATCGGACTGAGTAATTTAGAATAGCGTTTTTCTAGATCCTCTATTTTAGTTTTTGCTCCCCATCGGGAATAACAATAATATGCCTCAATCATGTAGGCTTGAGCTACTTTTTCTTTGTTCCATTCCCAATAAAATTTAGCGGCTAGTTCGTTGGCAAGAGCTTCTTCTGGTATCAAGGCGTTTTGACTGGCGGCTGCGATCGCGCGATCGTACAGTTCAATTGCCAATAATTTATCTCCAGAAATACGCGCCATTTCTGCTGAAATTAGCTCGGATGCAGCGCTAAAATTCTCCGAGCAGTTTTGCGCCCAAACAGCTAATTGCTGTTTATATTCTATCAACTTTTGCCACATAGCAGATTGTTCTGCCTGTGGTATTCGCTCGTAACTTTGGCATAACAATAGAGCATAGATAAAGCGATGTCTGGCATAGGGAAGTAAGCCTTGGGGAGCAACATTAACAATCTCAGCTTCAGCTTTTTCCGCAGATTCTAAAGCTGACTCTGGGCGATCGCAGAGGTAGAGTATTTGGCTTTTCAGAATAGTATAAATACAGATAACTTGCCAGTTTTTATGTTTTCGGCAGCGTTCAAGATACTCATCTTCTCTAGTTTCCGACCAAGTTATTGTTCCTCTCAAGTTGGCTACAAGCATTTGACCGCCAGTTAGTAAATCTATAGCCCATTGATTTTTTTGCTGTTGGCTAAAAGCCAGCGATTGATTAATTTCTGCCTCTAATTGCTTCAGTTCTACTCCCTGATAAAAACGACAGTACATATTGTGTCCAAAAGCATAAGCCGCATATTGTAAATTGCTGGATTCCAAACCAATTTGATAAGAATTTTGGTAATCTTGGCTGGCTACCTTAAGAGGGTGAGACCAATGGCGGAGAGAACTACCAATCATTAAATAGGCTACACTTTCAGCCGAACTATTATTAAACTTGGGCATTAATTGCAGCGTTAAATCGATTAACTCACCTGTATTTTGATAGTTATTTAAAGCATAACCACGTAGGCCACCGTAGGCTGGGTAAATATAGCCTATTTCAGGCGTATTACCATACTGCAAACACAAATTAACAGCCTTGGCACAAATGACTGACCACAGACGCTGATGCGATCGATAGGTGGGCGGGCCCATAGCAATAGCTAACTTTGTAGCCATTTTTTTCTCAGGATCGGTCATCATAGGTAAATCGCTGAGAGCAGCAATCCCTCGGCTTTCTAAGATGGCTTGAGCAGTCGCAATTTCGCGATCGCGTACCACCTCAAAATCCTCATCGTTAATATCAATACCGAACAAGGATAAAGCTTTAATCCCCGCAGCAATAGCTTCTGGATACTCAGCTCGTAGGGTATATTGAATAATTGCCAAGTTGTAAATCTCTGCCTTTTCTAGGGGAGTTCTTGTCTGTTCAAGAGTGCGATCGATCCACATTTTTGAGGCTTCAATATTGCCATTCAAATATTCAACTTCCACCCGTTCTTTGTGGAGCGCAAAGCATAATTCATATTGAATATGCCAACAGTTTTCTCTTAATAGTTCCATGCCAGTTGTTATATACTCACAAGCAGCAGTATATGCCGTAGAAGTTTTAGCTTTTCGTCCTGCCAATAAGTTTAAGTGGCTCAATCTTTCCTGTTCTTCTGGATCGTTTAATAAGTATCGACCCCGATTTAGTTGATTGACAATCTCGAATAAGATTTCCTCACGCTCTGCCAAAACAGTATTTCTTAAAAGTAGTTGACCGATCTGTAGATGTGTTGCTTGCTTGCGCTCGTTCGGAATCAGAGAATAGGCAGCTTGTTGGACGCGATCGTGTAAAAATTTGTATGTAACAACCTGATGATTTTCTTTAGTAACTATTTGACTTTCTTGCCCGACATAAAACTTATAAACATCACCAACTGGTAAAATCAACCCTTCTTGTAATGCTTTCCACAAAACAGCAGCAGTCTCAACTTGGGATTGTTCCGAAACAATTGCCAATGTTACTAGATCGAACTGATTGCCAATACAAGCAGCTAACTGCAACACCTGTTGAGTTGAGTCCGGTAGTTTTCCTAATTGTAATGCCATAAAGGTAACAACTTCATTTGTCACCGCAAGCTGATTTACTTGTGTAATGTCACATTGCCAACGGCCTGACCCAAAGTCAAATTTAATCAGATTATCTTGATGTAATGCCTTGAGAAACTGTGTTGCAAAAAACGGATTACCTTGAGTTTTTTGATAGACCAATTGAGAAAGAGTACCTGCCCAACTTTCCGTAGATTTAAGCGTGTCAGCAACTAATTGATTTACTTGTTCTTGACTTAATGGTAGTAAAGTAATCGTATTAATTATTGCTTGTGCTTTTTGAATTTCGCTCAAAGCCAGCATTAATGGATGTGTCGAGTTGACTTCATTATCACGATATGCACCTATTAAGAAAAGATAACCTGTATCAGCCATTAAAAGCTGCATTAACTTCAGCGATGCTGAATCTGCCCACTGTAGATCGTCTAAAAATATTACTAATGGATGTTGGGCTGTTGTAAAAACTTGGGTGAATTTTTGGAACAATAAATTAAATCGATTTTGCGCTGCTGTTCCTGATAATTGGGGTGGCGCTGGTTGTTGACCGATGATTCTTTCTAATTCGGGAATGACATCAATAATTACTTGTCCGTTTTCCCCAACTGCTGCTAATATTTTACTTTGCCATTGCTGGATTTGAGATTCGCTTTCAGTTAACAATTGCCCCATTAAATCTCGAAAGGCTTGCACAAAAGCACTGAAAGGAATATTACGTTGGAATTGGTCATATTTCCCTTTAATGAAGTAACCGCGCTGACGCACAATTGGTTTATGAATTTCATTGACAACCGCAGTTTTTCCAATTCCCGAAAAACCTGCTATCAACATCATTTCTACCCCCCTATGTCCCCCCTTAGCAAGGGGGGATTGAGGGGGGTGTTCTCCCTTAGCAAGGGGGGATTCAGGGGGGGGTCGCAGGGGGGATTCAGGAGGGTTAGCGACTCGCTCAAATGCTTGCAATAGAGTTTCTACTTCGGTTTCTCTTCCATAAAGTTTGTCGGGAATGGTAAAGCGATCGCATACATCCCTACAAGCGATTTCAAAGTATTGAATTTGACCGCTTTCTTGAAGTTGAGTTAAACATTTTTCTAGATCGTATTTCAGCCCTAATGCACTTTGATATCTATCTTCGGCATTTTTCGCCATCAATTTTTTAACAATTTCTGATATTACAAATGGGATTTGTGGGTTGATTTCATGTACTAAGGGTGCGGTTTTGGCAATATGACAATGTACTAAATCCATCGGCTCGTTTGATTGAAAAGGTAAGTCTCCTGTGAGTAATTCGTAAAAAGTGACACCCAAAGAATAAAAGTCAGTCCGATAGTCAATGCCGCGATTCATTCTCCCAGTTTGTTCTGGAGAAATATAAGCAAGTGTCCCTTCTAAAACATTAGGATTAATCAGCGTTTGGGTTTCTCGCGGTAGCAAAGAGGCGATACTAAAGTCGATTAATTTGACTTGTTTGGTTTCGGGATTAATTAAGATATTGCTGGGTTTGATGTCTTTGTGAATTACGCGATCGCGATACAAGATATCTAAGATATTGCACAGTGCGATCGCTATTTCCAAAAGCTCCCTCAAAGACAGTGCGTTCTTCTCTTTGATCGCCCATTCCTGAAGAGAAATCCCCCCAAAGTCTTCCATCACTAACGCATAGCCATTTCGATAGGGTTCTAGACTATAGGTTTGGATAATTCCAGCTTGACAAAGGTTTTTAGCAATGGTATACTGATTACGAAATTGCACCAGTTCGCTGAAGGTAGGATACTCATTTTTCAGCAGTTTGATAATGACAGGTAATTGGTCATGGTTACGGATAGCCCGATATACCAAAGTGCGGCTTCCTGAATAAACTGTTTCGATAATTTGATAGCTGGGAATTTGAACGGTTGTATCCCCTTTGCTGTTTTGGTGGGAGTTATTCATAAATGTTGTGCTTGCAAAAGACAGGGGTGACTAATTGGTTAGACGAGTCTGAAATATCCCAGGAAAGTTAACTTTTTTGTTAGACCCTAGTGGGTAAGGTGATAATAAATTCTGTTCCTTCTCCTAGTATAGAGTTGACCTGAATAGAACCGCTATGTTTTTCGACGACAATTTGACGAGCGATCGCTAATCCTAACCCCGTGCCTTTACCCACCGCTTTAGTGGTAAATAAATGGTCAAATATCTTTTGTTTGACTACTTCAGTCATTCCCTGACCGTTATCAGCAATACTAATCTTCACCTGGTTATCTACCAATGAAGTTTTAATTTTAATTTGGTTAAGATTGAGCTTAATTTCTTCAAAAGTTCGACCTATACTTGATTCATCTAACGCATCAATAGCATTGGCTAGAATATTGATAAATACCTGATTTAATTGACCGGGAAAGCAATCAATTTTAGGTAAATTTCCATACTCAGTTACCACTTCAATAGCCGGACGACGGTCATTAGCTTTCAGGCGATGTTTGAGAATTAAAATTGTACTATCAAGACCTTCATGGATATTAAATGGCACTTTATAATCTCGATCGGCCCGAGAGAAAGTGCGGAGTGAAGTGCTGATGTTGTGGAGGCGATCGCAAGCTATCTCCATTGCATCAATGACTTTAGGGAAGTCTTCTAAGGTATAATCTAAGTCAATTTCTTCCGCATGGTCAAGAATTTTATCATTGGGACTTGGGAGAATTTCTTGATACAATCTTAAGTGTTCGATTAGCTCAGTAAGAGTAGGTTTAGCTTGTTTGAGACTAGCAGAAATAAACCCCAAAGGATTATTCATCTCATGGGCCACCCCAGCGACAAGATTACCTAATGCTGACATTTTCTCACTTTGGACAATGTGCAATTGTGCTTGTTGTAAAGCTTGCATAGCTTGTTCGAGTTCTTGAGATTTTTGTAGGATAGCTGACTCAGCTTGTTTGCGATCGCTAATATCTCTAATAATTGTGGAAAAATACTCTAACTCCCCATCCATTGATTTGTGGGAAAGTATAAGTTGAGAAACGGGAATTTCCCGTCCATTTCGATCGATAACCGCTGTCTCACCCACCCAAATGCCAGAGCGGATAGCTGCGGGCAATCCCTGATTTACAATTATCTCTGTTGCCCAGTCTGGGTGATATTTGTGGATTTCAGTACCCTTCGCTCCCGCCTCATTGTCTAAACCTAAAAAATGCCGCCAAGCTCGGTTGAGATAAAGATTTTTACCAGTTGGATCGGCAGTGCCAATGAAGTCTGGCGTGCTTTCTAGAATTGCCAACAGACGGGTTTGTTCGGCTTCAATGTGTTTGCGATCGCTAATATCAATCACCACCCCATCCCAGAGAATAGATCCATCAGCTAGTCGCTCTGGTTTAGCAGCAGATTGAATCCATTTCACGGTTCCTGAAGGCAGAATAATGCGCCATTCTTGATCGAATGGTGTGAGATTTTGGGCAGAGTAGGCGATCGCTTTTTCAATAGCTAGATTATCATCAGGATGATGCAGGGTGTAAAGGCTATAAGTTCCTGTCATCACCAATTCTGGCTCTACCTCATACAAGTCCAAACAACCAGAACTAACGTAGGGGGTAGAAATTGAACCATCCGCCCCCAAACAAAATTGGTACACCATACCAGGGATATTATTCGCTAAATTTTGGAAGCGGGTTTCAGTAGCCTGCAATTTGGCTACAGATTGTGTTAACTCTTGTGCATAGTTCTGGGAATTTCGATAAAGTCGGGCATTTTCCAGAGAAATTGCGGCTTGGGCGCAAAGCAAATTCAGTAGTTCAACACGATTGCTGGTAAAGGTTCCCACCGTCAGATTATTTTCTAAATATAAAACTCCTATCAACAGTCCTTGATTCAAAATTGGGCTACAAAAAACGCTTTTAGGCTGGTGTTTTTGAATGTAACTATCACCAGCAAACTGACAATTTATCCCCGCATCCGCCAGAACCAGAGGTTTCAACGTCCGCTTGACAGTATTCACCAAACTAATCGCGACATCAGAGCTTAATTCTAGGGGAATTGATGGTAATAGTTGTGGTGATATTCCCTGTTCTACAAGGGCTACTAATTTTAAATCCAGCTCTTGTTTGAGTAGTAAAATACACTTAGTTGCCCCAGCATTGGTCATGACTATTTCTAGGAGAGTAGTTAGGAGTCGATCTAGTTCAATTTCCCCAGAAATAGCTTGAGAAGCTTTGAGCAGAGTTGCCAAATCTAGAACTTCAGAGATGCTGCTAGAGGTTTTGGTAGAAGAGATTGTTCCCAGTGCGATCGTTTCTTTCAAGGATTCAGCACCACCAGATTGTTGAACAATAGGCACGAGGAGTTGAGGATAACGTTGTTCTAGATCGGTAACTTTGGCTTTAGCTCCCCATCGGGCATAACAGTAGTAGGCTTCAGTCATGTAGACTTGAGCAATTTTTTCTTTACCCCAATCGAGATAAAATTTGGCTGCAAGTTCATTGGCGATCGCTTCTTCATTGAGATATCCATTTTGTTTAGCTCCCGCAATAGCGCGATCGTAAAAGTCAATTGCTTCAGCTTTATTGCCGAAAATGCGATATTTTTCTGCGGAGATCAGATCGAGCTTATGTTGATGATTTGTAGGTGCAGAATCTGCCCACTTCTGTATTTTTTCTACATTAGATTGAATTTTTTCAATAATGCTGCTGCTTTCAGATGCCGATGCGTTTACTAATCTAGCTAGTTGGGTGAGGGAATCGTAAAAATAAAATACCCCCACTACAAAATTGGCGGTCACGCCTCTTAAGTATGCTTCGGCTGCTGCTGCATTCTCAACTGCTTCCACAAACTGCTCGAACAAGTAGCAAAGAATTAGTTTATTAAAGTAAATATAGAAAATAGCAGTTGCATCATTAGCTTGTTGGTGTAGTGGTAGCATCATTTGCTCGTCATAGATATTACCACTCAACTTAGTTGGCTGTTCGACCTGCTGAGTCAAATTTAAAATGGCTTGATGCAAAATCTGATTAAAATTTAGGGAATTGACCTGTTTGACTTGAGCTAATGCTTGGTTATAGCTAGTAATTTCCCGTTCCGTTACTGACAGCTCATTACCCGCTAGATAGGCATGATAAACGTAGATGTAGGTAGATAATGCAGCAAATTCTAAATCTCCTGTTTCTAGACCAATTGCATAAGCTGATTGCAATGGTTCCAAGGTTTTTTGAAGTGGTTCCCGCCAATGCCGGATATTTGCATTTACTACAAAGATCGTTCTGGCTTGAATATCTTTAGCATTAAGTTTATCGAGCAAGCTTAAAGCGAGTTGACCGAATTGATAGCCTATCTCAATGTCTCCCAAAACGCCACAAAGTATTAGACCAAAGTAGCCGTAACTGGGAGCTGAGAGTGCGGTATTGCCATATTGAATTGATAAATTAACCTGTTCTGACACGACTAACGGCAGCAACAATGGTGCTGCCTGATAAGCACAGGGAGCTAAACTGCCGAGAATTTGCATGGCTGCCTGTTTAAAAGGATCGCTCATTTCTGGCAATATCATTAAGTCTAGGGGAGATCTACCAGCTAAAGCAGACAGAGTTACTTCTAATTTGGCTTGGACATCAGACACTTGTGGATTTTCAGGAAACTCTAACCCCAACAATTGCAAAACTTGCAGTCCTGTTTGTATGGCTTCTAGCAACTGATTTTGAGCCATACAAGCCTGCATTTTTGTATTGTACACATTGATTGTGTGTAATAAAGTTTTAGATTGCTCTAAGACAACTTCAATTAACTCTTGCATCTGCCCAAAATTACTACTAAGATATGCTGCCTCCGCTGCTTCTCCATACAACCCTAGCGATAGGTTATATTGACTTTTCCAGCTATCAGTTGTCAACAGTTTAATGCCTGTATTTAGATAGTTTAAGGCAGCAACATAGGCAGTAGATATCTTCGCTTTCTGTCCGGCGAGCAAATTTAACTGGGCGAGTTCATATCGCTCAGATTGCTGGTAGATTAATCCCATCCCCATGTTCAGTTGATTTACAACTTCAAATATTTGGTTGTTTCTTTCGGAGATAGCAAAGTTTCTTAATAGGAGTTGTCCAATTTTGAGGTGAGTTGCTTCTCTATGTTCCGCAGGAATTAACGAGTAGGCTGCTTGTTGCACGCGGTCATGCAAAAACCGATAAGTAGGATTGGCTGAGGCTAGCAAAACTTCTTCACTATCTGATTGGGCAAAGAATTTATAGATTTTAGTGGTGGGAATAACCAATTCTTCCTGCAAAGCTTTCCATAAAGCTGTAGCCGTTATTGCCGCAGATTTTTCACTAACAATCACCAAAGTATTCAAATCAAACTCGGCTCCAATACAAGCCGCTAGTTTAATAACATCCTGAGTTTCTGTTGGCAATTTCTGCAATTGCAGGGCCATGAACTCCACCACATCATCAGTAATTGCTAAGGCTCTCACTTGAGCAATATCGCATTGCCACCCCCCCTGTACCCCAAAGGGGGATGAAAAGGGGGTAGAGGACTGAGCGGGGTTAAAGTTAATTAGTTTATCGTTATGTAATCCTTTGAGAAACTGGGTAGCAAAAAAAGGATTTCCTTGAGTTTTTTGATCGACTAATTTTGTCAAGGGTTCCGCCAGGGATAATTCACAATTCAGTGTATCTGCTACTAACTGATTTATATCCGCTTCGCTTAACTGTGGCAAAGTAATTACATTTACTGTTCCACCAGTTTTAACTATTTCATCTACTGTTAGGATAAATGGATGCACAGGTGAAACTTCATTATCTCGATAAGCACCTAATATCAATAAATGTCCTGTATCTTGCATCAACATTTGCAGCAATTTCAATGATGCCGAATCCGCCCACTGTAGATCGTCTAAAAAAATTACTAAAGGATGTTCGGCTTGCGTAAATACTTGTACAAATTTCTGTATTAGCAGATTGAAGCGATTTTGGGCGGCATTTCCCGATAGTTCTGGTGCGGCTGGCTGTTTACCAATGATGCTTTCTAACTCAGGAATTACATCAGTTAAGACTTGTCCGTTGTCTCCTACTGCTGTTAAAATCTTGGTTTCCCATATTTGTAATTGAGCATCTGATTCTGATAATAATTGCCCCATTAAATCGCGGAAGGCTTGTACAAAGGCTGAAAAGGGAATGTTGCGCTGAAATTGGTCATATTTGCCTTTGATGAAATAACCTCTTTGTCTAACAATAGGTTTATGAACTTCATTAACTACAGCGGTTTTACCAATTCCCGAAAATCCCGCTACTAGCATCATTTCTACCCCCCTATTTCCCCCCTTACTAAGGGGAGAAATAGGGGGGTTCGCGACTCGCTCAAAAGCAGCTAATAGTTGAGCAACTTCTGTTTCTCTACCGTAGAGTTTTTCTGGTATGAGAAAGCGGTCAGTAATATCTCCTTGTCCTAAGCCAAATTCCTGAATATCACCCGTTTCTTGTAATTGAGACAAACAAATCTCTAGATCGTGTTTTAGTCCTAATGCACTCTGATAGCGATCTTCGGCATTTTTCGCCATCAGCTTACTGACTATTGCTGATAAAACTAGAGGAATTTCTGGCTGAATTTGATGAAGGGGTATGGGTTGTTTGGCGAGATGACAATGCACCAATTCCATTGCCTCGTGAGAGATAAATGGTAACTGTCCTATCAACAATTCATAAAAAGTCACTCCCAGGGAATAAAAGTCACTGCGATAGTCAATGCCTCGATTCATCCGTCCTGTCTGTTCGGGAGAGATATAGGCTAAGGTTCCTTCTAAGATATTGGGATTCTGGATTTCTTGGGTTTCGCGTGGCAATAGGGAAGAAATACTAAAGTCAATTAGTTTAAGTTGTTTGGTGTCGGGATTAATAAGAATATTAGCGGGTTTAATATCTTTGTGAATGACGCGATTTTGATAGAGATAGTTAAGAATATCTGTTAGTTGTAGCGCTAGGGGGAGAAATTCTATTAAAGATAAAGATTTATTGTTTTGGTCTTCATTTGCTATAGTGAGATAAGTAGAGAGGGAAATCCCACCAAAATCCTCCATAATGAGGGCATAGCTATTGTGGCATGATTCTAAAGTCAGAGGTTTAACAATATTGGGGAAATCAAGATTCTTGGCAATCGTATATTGATTGCGAAACTGGACAAGTTCATTGAAATTGGGGTATTCATTTCGTAATAGTTTGATGACAACGCTCGTACCATCGCTCTCTCGAACACCGCGATAGACGATAGTGCGATGACCTGTATAAATTTGTTCAGTGATGCGATACCCAGGTAGGTGAGTGATAACATCCATTTTCCCGCCCTAAAAAAAATTAGTGAGTACAAGTTATAGTTTATCAACTAAATCTGAAACCAGCCGCAATTGATACTAATGTCTTTAACTTGATAGATTTTAGATCGTGACGATCGTTAATGTGATTTACCTAAGTTGTATAAGCATTGAAAATCGTTGTGTAGCAAGAGTTATGGCTAACTTTCCGGTGGAGTGTAAATGGGGAACCAATTAGGTCAAAAAGCACAAAGCTTTCTTGGTACGGATATCCCACTAGGAATAGACCTGAAAGCTGGCTGCCCAGTGGAGAGACAAAGCGGTAAATTAGAAGTATTGAATATTAAGGGTCTTATGCACAGAAAACTGCTTTCAACCATGAAACCGCTTTTGAAACCTTTATTTGCGATCGCGCTGGTACTTGTTTTGGCCCTGGGTCAGGCTAACGATGCAATGGCGGCTCGTAGTGGCGGCCGTATCGGTGGCGGTTCTTTCAGTTCTCCGTCCCGCAGTTATTCGTCTCCTAGCCGCACTTACAGCTCTCCGGGAGGGGGTTACTATCCCGGCGGTGGCTATTATCCCGGCGGTGGTGGCTTCGGTTTTCCCTTCTTGCTTCCTTTCTTTGGCTTCGGAGGCGGGTTTGGGGGATTGTTTACGATTTTGATTTTTATTGCGATCGCTAACTTCCTAGTTTCCAGCTTCCGCCGCGTTGGAGGGGAAACAGACGAACTTGGCTACACGAGCAACCCCAGCGTTTCTGTTGGTCGCCTACAAGTAGGTTTGCTCTCAGACGCTCGCAATTTACAAGCAGAGCTCGACCAATTAGCCGAAACTGCTGATACTGGTACAGCCATCGGCCGCGCTGAACTCCTGCAAGAAGCAAGTCTGGCCTTGTTGCGCCATCCCGAATATTGGGTTTATGCTGGAGCCGAATCTCAGCAAGCTCGGTTAGAAGCTGCTGAAGCTAAATTTAACCAAATGTTGCTGGCAGAAAGGAGCAAATTTACTGAAGAAACGCTCTCTAATGTTAACAACCAGTTAAGACAAGCTAGCGATCGCAAATCTTTGCCATTCCCTCAACAAGATGGGGAATTAGTTAGTCAGCCTGACTTGAGTCAAGGCCCAGGCGAATACATCGTGGTGACAATTTTGGTAGGTACCGAAGGGGCCCTCCAACTACCTGCGGTCAAAAATTCCGAGGATTTGCGCCAAGCTTTGCGTCAGATTGGTGGAATCTCAAGCGATCGCCTTCTGACTGTCGAGGTTCTCTGGACACCTCAAGCCAGCGGCGACACCTTGACCTCTGACGATATGTTAGCTGGCTACCCCGACCTCACATTGGTCTAGCACCAAATCTGCCCCAAATTCTTACGCGGGGCGAAAATTTAAGATCGGATTTACCCATCCTCAAACTCTTACCGCTGTCCTGGCCCGAAAGGAACCGCCGGGACAGCAGCGTTATCAATAGTTTTGTAAATGCTCAAAATATGGTTAAACCAGTGTTATTATTGATAAATTCTGGCAATTCAAGTGCAACAGCTATTCAGTTCAGAGGTGTACGGGCGTTGTGCATAAAACTTATATGAATAAGGTGCATACTAGGAAGTCAGTTCACAGGGAAAAGTTGCGTAGGCATAGCCAATCGCAGGCATCGCACTCCCTCTGGTTGATATAAAAGATAATGTACAGAGTTTACCAGTAGAGGAGCAGTGATCCGGAGCCACATCTATGACCGACCGCAGGAAAAAAGCGCTTTTTATTTTAGGTGAATTAAACAATGACGACCTAGACTGGATTATCCAAAAAGCCAAAAAGGAAATACTCCAGCCAGGTGCGACTTTGATCTACGAAGGCAGACAAATCGATGCTCTGTACATCGTCTTAAAGGGTACTTTGAGTGTATTAATCGATCCTGAAGGCCACAAGGAACTCGCCCGAATCTCAGGCGGCGAACTTGTTGGTGAAATTTCTTTCATTGATACTCGCCCGCCTTTAGCAACAGTCAAAGCGATAGAAGAAACTCAGGTATTAGCTATTCCCAGACGGCAGCTAGTTACTAAAATCCAACAAGATACAGGGTTTGCTTCCCGATTTTATTATGGAATTTCCCTCTGTCTTTCAGACCGAATGCGCGGTACTGTTAGGCGTTTAGAATACGGACGAAGTATAGACGAAGGAGATACAGAAGAGGAAGATGTAAATCCCAGTGTACTTGACAATTTAGCATTAGCTCAAGCCAAATTTAATTGGCTGATGCAAAATGCAAGAGGATGAACAATTGAGGGAACTTAAATAACTTTCAGATAAATATTTTATTCGTCCTTAATCCTGTCTCTAAAACTATTGCTATGGAACAGATCAATTTGATAACGCTCTGTATCGTAATTGCAGCCGTATTGGGGATTGGATTAGGAGCGATGACTTGGGCTTACCTTGGCAAAGGCAGCATTTCTGTGCTTTTCAAAGAGCCTATTTCTAGTTTACCTCAACTTCCAGCCACAGATGCCGGAAGCAAAGCTGGTGTTTATTTCCAGCAGGGCATAGATGCTTACAAATTAGGTAATTATCGACAAGCAGCAGAGCAATTTAACCAAGCTATTCAACTTGTTTCTACTTTAGCAGAAGCCTACCACAATCGAGGACTAGCATTTGCCAATTTGCGCTCTGATGATGATGCTGTTACGAATTTACTCAAGGCGAGTGAATTATATCAAGAGCAAAATCACGGCGAGGCAATTGCTATTATTAAACAAAATTTTGAGGCTTTAAAAAAGCGGAAGATGGAACGAGAGAATCGGTAATTGGTAATTGGTAATTGGTAATTGGTAATTGGTAATTGGTAATTGGTAATTGGTAATTGGTAATTGGTAATTGGTAATGGCTAATACCAATTCTCCAAATTATTGAGACAATCTGCATTGTTGAGTTAAATTCAGAAGTATCGACATCCTGCCTACTGCCTACTGCCTACTGCCTACTGCCTTCTGCCTCTTAACTAGCTAGTAACTCCGATATTCCTTTGCGCTCGGCTTCTATTTGGTCAATTTTCAAAATCAACGACTTTTTGTCAGCAGCAACTAATCGAAAATTAGTTAAAGCATCATAAGCTTCCCACTCTTGAGTAACATCGACATCTTGCCACAAAAACCAATCTTGATAAATTTCGCCATCATCAATATCGCCGCAGAGAGAAAGCCAGTCATCTCCTCCCAAAGATTCTACATCTTGCGCTACTAAATCAAACCATGCCTTAGCAATACAGGCATCAAGAGAATCGTTATAATAAACAGAGTCAGACTGAATAGGAGTTTCGGGAAAGCAAAGTGTAGATTTCATGGGTAGTTCCTTTTTTCTATAGTCCTACTTTATGAAGAATCTCTCCAAAATAGTATGTCCCAAATGACACTATCTAGACCTCCACATTCCCAATCTTTGGAAACAAGGGCTCTGCAATGTAGCTGAAATCCTGATACTGTTTAACTTGAGAGTAGGTTAGGCAGAGGCAAAACTAGAGACTGGCTGTAGACGATTTCCCAACTGGTACACTCAGCGATCGCCGATACTTACAATCTTTCTTTATCAATACTTCGCACAGTTTTAAGCCGTAATAACATTGCCAAACCTCACTTCCTGCAAAAACCCCAACTTTCGGGGAAACTTCAGGTTAATCTTTAATTTTTCACTTCTAACTCAGAACTTCGATCGCTCACACGCCAAAATTAAGCATAAAATTAATTAAAGTTGAACAACCGCCGCAAAATGCCTACCTCCTTCTCAGACGCAAAAAACCTGCTCTCAGACTTAATGGCACGCTACTCGCGCCAAGTCGATTACTTAGCAATACGACTAGAAGAAGCCGAAGGAACCGATATCCTACTACGGGGAGACAAAATCGAAACCCTCAGCGAAGGTATTTCTATCGGCGGACAAGTTAGAGCTTGTCACAAAGGTGGCTGGGGCTTTGCCAGTTTCAACCAACTTTCTGGCCTAGCAGCAAGAATCGAAGAAGCGATCGCGGCCGCCCTACTCATCGGTTCTGAAGAAACTACCCTCGCCCCCGTCGCCGCCGTTCAAGATACCTGCATCCTTCCCCTTACAGGCACAGATCCTCGCCACGTACCTCTAACTCAGAAAAAAGGCCTATGCGATCGCTACGGTGAAATCCTCCGCAGCGTCGATCCTCACATCGCTACCATCTCCGTCCGTTACAGCGACAGCACCCAACGCATCATCATCGCTACCTCCGAAGGCACCCTCCTCGAACAAGCCTGGGCCGATATGGAAATGCGCTTCGCCGCCACCGCCCGTAACGGCGAAACCGTCCAAACCGGCCGCGAAACCACAGGCTCCCGCAAAGCCTACGAAGACCTTACAAATTTAGACGATCAAGTTCGCAGCGCTGCCCAACGAGCCGTAGACTCCCTAGCCTTACCCCCCGTTACAGGCAACACCTACACCGTCGTCATTGACCCCATCCTGAGCGGATTATTCGTACACGAAGCCTTTGGCCACCTTTCAGAAGCAGACATGGCCTACGAAAATCCCGACATATTGGAAGTCATGACCCTCGGCCGCAAATTTGGCCCCGACGAATTACAAATATTTGACGGTGCAGCCCCTCCCGGCCACCGAGGTAGCTACTTTTACGACGACGAAGGCACACCGGCCACCACTACCCAATTAATCAAAGATGGCGTATTAGTCGGCCGCCTCCATTCCCGCGAAACTGCCGGCAAATTAGGCGAAGCCGTCACAGGTAATGCCAGGTGTCTAAATTACCATTTTCCGCCCATAGTCCGCATGACAAATACCTGGATTGAGTCAGGGAAAACACCCGTACCAGAGTTATTTACCGACATTAAAGAAGGAGTTTATGCCCGCAACTGGCTGGGTGGCATGACTAACGGGGAAATGTTCACCTTCAGTGCTGGCGAAGCTTGGATGATCCGCAATGGTGAATTAGCCGAACCCGTGCGTGACGTTACGCTTTCTGGGAATGTGTTTACAACTTTAGCCGACATTGAAGCGATCGGCGATGACTTTTATTGGGATGAATCCGGCGGTTGTGGCAAAGGTGGACAAGGTGGTTTACCCGTTGGTTGCGGCGGCCCCAGCCTCCGAATTCGTCATGTCGTTGTTGGCGGCGAATCTGCGGAAATGTAAAGTTTGGGTGGTAAAGAAGAGGATTTTACCCCAAAAAAACAAATTTCCTCCAATCTCAAAGATTGGAGGATTAGTTATGGAAGTGGGGGGGCATAGTTTCAGATCCAAGGCTTTTGAAAATCAATTTGAGAATCAAATTTTTTGAGCTGAACTGTCCCGGCGACCACACCCTTGAGTAGGAGTATCCCCGCAACTTCCGGTACTGGTTTCTTGAGCTAAAAGCATTTTTTGGGAGGGCTGCAATAGTTGCTCAGAAATCGAACGATTCTCAAGTTTTTGGGAAGGAATCATTGCCCCAGCGAGTAGAGCCGCAAATAAAGTAACTCGGAGGAAATTGTACATAGCGGGGTTTGAGAGCGGAGTTTATACTTACTAATACAAACTCCCAGTTAGCCCATCCGGGAACTAACTGGGAGTCACGCTTAAAAAAATAGGACGCAAATACGAGTTCGACTAAAAACCAAGACTTTTGATTACTTCTAGCAAGATCTATTCCTCACACCTGCACTAGGTTTGACTCGTAATGCCACAATAGGTTGTTCTTGCCTAAGTCCTAAAAAATTTAAAGGGTAGCGAAAGCTACAAGCGAGTAGAAAAGCCTAAATGCTTAATACAAGAACTCAGCAAATTTCAGTTATTTAATGCTAAATTCTAGATTTTTATGGCTTCATCGCCCGCTACCTCGCTCAGGCGAGACATTATTATCGTTATTTGCTTGAACTGTGTGATTATCTGCTTGAGCTGTTAATAATTCTTGGAAAGACTTACTGTCGGAAGATACAGATGAAACGGGTTCAAAGCTTTGACTACGAACTGTTGTACCAATTAATAACAGGCTTGAGAGGAGGAGGGAAGTGTAAAAGCGCATAGTATAGTAGTGTCCGTGTTAGAGTGTCTAATTCTTGATACGGACTTTGTGCTATGCCTTCCGGCTAAAAAAATAAAATCATGGAGAGAGAGATTTAGAGCGAGGGAGATTCGATCGGAAATCCATTAAAAATTAAAAATTAAAAATTAAAAAAGCTAGAATATAAGTTGGGTATATCCCAGCATCATTCAACTTTTTGTTAACGGTTAACGGTTAACTGTTAACTGTTAACTGTTAACGGTTAACTGTTAGTTGCTAAGTTCGACTAACAACTAACTACTAACAATTAACCACTAACAACTAACCACTAACAATGATTACTTATTACCAGCAAGCAAACCAAATTTAATTAAGCCTTGCTGATAACCATCGCGCATTAAACCCAAAGAGAGGGCACCTTGAATAGTTGACCAACCGGAAAGCAGCAAATTAATAATAACCAAGGGGTTAAAAGTTGAATCAATCACAACATCCCAAAAAGGTGCGACGGCTGTTGACCAATCTGCTGTCCGAATATTTGTGAAAGATAAGTTCTGGGCAATTGCTTCGTACTCTGGCAGCGAAATCACGTAAGGTAAAGCATACACTCGGTAAATTTCTGCTAACTGTTTCCTTTCCTTATCTGTTAGCTGTCCTAAATTTCCTGTTAGCGGACGGTGACACCAAGTAGCCATCATCAAAGTTCCACCAGGCTTAAGCACGCGATAGCATTCTTGCAAAAATCTAATCTTATTAGGCATATGTTCGCCACTTTCTAGCGACCACACTAAGTCAAATGAATTGTCAGCAAAAGGCAAATTTAAAGCATCTGCCACCTGAAAATTAGCGCGATTTTCTAGTCCTGCTACTTGAGCTCGTTCCGCCGCTCTATTTGCTTGTACAGGGCTTAAAGTAATGCCAGTAACAGCAGCATTAAACTTTTCTGCTAAATAAAGAGAACTGCCACCAATACCACAGCCAACATCGAGGATATCAGCAGCCGAGGAGACAGAGGCCCAAATCAGGAGTTCTTCAATCAAGTCAATCTGTGCTTGGCGGCGTTCTTTTTTTAGATTACCCTCAAGCCCATAGTAGCCGTGGTGCATATGTTCGCCCCAAACCTGTTCCCACAGACCGCTGGAAGCGTCGTAAAATTGCTGGATTTGCTGGTAAAGTGTCGAAGTCATCGCACCGCTGTAAGCTATTAAAAGGTTTCTATCGTCCATTGTCTACTGTTTCCTAAATTTTGTCATTTCTTCCCTGTTATCTGTGTAGACTAAAACCTATTGACAAATTACCAACAATCAATTAGTAACTACTAATGACTGTCTCGCGAACTATTTGCCTTGGCTTTCTCGCTGTCATTACCGCAGGTGCTATCTTGCTGGCGATGCCTTTTTCAACCAGTGATGGGACGTGGAGCGATCCTGTAACGGCTTTGTTTACTTCAACCTCTGCTGTGTGCGTCACTGGTTTGTCCGTTGTCGATGTGGGAAAATATTATTCTTTTTGGGGGCAAGTTTGTCTGGTTGCCTTGGTACAAGTCGGTGGTTTAGGCTACATGACAGCTACTACTTTCTTGCTACTATTATTAGGTCGCAAGTTTGGTTTAAAAGACAAAATTGCCCTACAACAATCTCTGGATAAATCAGGATTGGCGGGCGTGGTGCAGTTGGTGCAGTCAATTCTGGCAACAACGGTTTTATTTGAATTGACGGGAGTCTTTTTGCTGCTGTTAGTATTTGTCCCTAAGTTTGGGTTTTATGGGGGGCTATGGTCGTCAGTATTTCACAGTATCAATGCGTTTAATAATGCGGGGTTTAGTCTCTATTCTGATAATTTGATTGGCTATGTAGACTCGCCATTGGTTAATTTTGTGATTAGTATCTTAATTATCTTTGGTGGGATTGGCTATCAGGTAATTATGGAAATGTACCTGTGGACGCGCGATCGCCTCTCAAAAAGTCATGCTTGTATTATTTTTCCTCTGAATTTCAAGGTGGTTACTAGCACAACTATCGCACTCCTAATTTTTGGAACCGTAGCCTTTTTCTTGCTGGAATTTAACAATCCTGCCACTTTCGGCCCTCTCAATTTCGGTCAAAAAGTGATGGCGGCTTGGTTTCAATCGGTCACTCCCCGTACTGCTGGGTTTAATACAATTGATATTGGCAAAATGACTCAGCCTGCCTTATTTCTGACAGTGTTACTCATGTTTATCGGTGCTAGTCCCGGTAGTACGGGTGGTGGGATTAAAACCACAACTTTTAGGCTATTGTTTAGCTGTACTGAAGCTGTGCTCGAAGGTAAAGAAGAAGTACAGTGCTATCAGCGCCAAATCCCTCAAGCATTGATTTTGAAAACTGTTGGTGTAGTGTTCGGTTCCCTAGTAGTGGTGATGACAGCTACAATATTAATTGAGTTAGCCAATCCAGAATTAGAATTTATGCCAGCATTGTTTGAGGCGGTGTCAGCTTTTGCTACTGTTGGTCTATCGACGGGGATTACAGCTAAACTTTCTTTATTCAGCAAACTGGTTGTGATTGTGACGATGTACATTGGTAGGGTCGGCGTGTTACTACTGATGGGAGCAATTTTGGGAGATCCGAAACCCTGTAATTTCAAATTCCCGGAGGAAAATTTATTGGTGGGATAGTCTGGTTTTTGATAATCTAGAAGTTGGGTTTTTACCCAGACAATTTTGTATTAGCTAGCAAAAATTCGTAGGAGGCTGCGCTTTCTCTGCTGAAACCTGAAAAGTAAGAGTTCAAGCGCTGAATATCAGTGTGAATCTGTCGTCTTTAAACTTTTTCCGCAGTTTGCGGACAGACAATAAGCAATTTGCTGTGATTGGATTAGGCCGTTTTGGTCGCGCTGTTTGTGAGACACTGCACGGCTTAGGCTATGAAGTGCTAGGTGTTGATACAGATGAAAAGAAAGTAACGCAGATTTTGAGCGATCAAATAGCGGCTCATGCTGTGGAATTAGACTCAACTGACCCTACTGCTCTGAAAGAAGCTGGGATTTTTGAGTTTGATACGGTGATTGTGGCGATTGGGAATTACTTAGCAGAAAGTATTACCACAACTCTGAATCTTAAGGAAGGTGGGGTTGCTCATGTAGTTGCAAAAGCTTCTTCGGAAACTCACTTGAAACTGTTAACGAAAGTGGGGGCAGATCATGTGGTGTTTCCCGAACGAGAAATGGGTTGTGCTTTGGCGCGAATTCTCACGAAACCAAGTATTTTAGAGCGCTTCGATCTCGATCCGGATCATAGTATTGTGGAGATGCTTGTTCCTGAAAAGTTTGATGGCAAAACGATTGCTGATTTGGAACTCCGCCGTAATTATGGTTTGAACCTGATCGCCGTTAGCTATGCAAATAAGTTTGAGATTAATCCTCAGCCAACGCAGCGTCTGAGAAAGGGGTCGGCAATGGTGGTGATTGGCTCGAATAAAGATATTAATCGTTTGCCGATTTAGAAAGCTAAGACTTGGGAAAGCCAAGAGGAGAAAAATTTAGACCTTTTTCAGTAGCCAAAAGTCAGAAGTTAGCATGAACTATTTTTACTAAGTGAATTCTTGTTCTTAATGCTGACTTCTGAATTCTGAATTTTTTCTAATTGTCTTGAGGCAATCTATTTTTTATATCGTCCATTAATACTTAATAGTTTTAATGGAGTCTTATAATAATAGTTTGCCCAAAGCGAGGACAGCAATCACGAGGGTGACTTTGATCGCCCAAGGAGACAGCGCCACAAACCAAATCAAACACAGTACGCCTGCGATCGCAGCTAGAGGCCCCGGAATCCCGTCAAGGGTTTTCTTGTCAGTCCCTAATGCGATCGCGGTAGCAATCAAAAACAGTATCAGGGGAATTAGAGAACTTAGGATCATAGTTTTTACCCATTGAGTAAATTGTTATATCCCAAACTACCTATTGTAAACCATTTCGAGCATCCTTCGTTAGAATTACCTGATGGGGTGATTTTAAGTTAATATTTGTTCGCCAAGGGAGAGAGAAATTATCATGTTGGGTAAATTTTTTCACAAACCAGAACCAGAACAAAGCGATCGCGTCCCCCCCGGTCAACACTTAACACAAGGCTTTCCGGTGTTGACCTATGGCGATACTCCTCACATTAGCACTGAAGAATGGCACCTTAAAATCTGGGGAAAGGCAAAAGAAGTTACTTTCAGATGGTCAGACTTAATGGCCATGCCTCAAAGTAATTTTACTGCCGATTTCCACTGCGTCACCCATTGGTCAAAACTAGACGTACAGTGGACTGGGGTAAAGGTGACAGACTTTATGACCTATGTAGAAGTAGATCCCACAGCCGTCCATATTATGGAACACAGCTATGGGGGCTACACTACGAATATTGCGATCGCAGACTTCCTGCGAGAGGAGAACTTCTTTGCTCACACGGTATTTGGGGAACCCTTAACCCTCGATCATGGTGGGCCCATGCGGCTAGTAGTACCTCACCTTTACGCCTGGAAAAGCGCTAAATGGATTAACGGCCTGGAGTTTTTGGACAAAGAAGAATTAGGATTCTGGGAGCGTAATGGCTACCATCACCGGGGCGAACCCTGGGCCGAAGAACGCTACAGCAGTGTTTAGCTCTTGACACTCCTACGCCCCAAGGGCGGGATTCTGAAGCTAGATGACAGAATTTAACCGCGCCGCAAGCATCGCCTCTTCAGGGGTGGGAGTGTCAACCAGGACTTACGCACGATCGCACTACGGCCGCCATCTTGGGGTAATAATACCGCCAGGATGGCGGCGTTACTGATAGTTTTGCGTAAGTCCTGGCCAACGTTTCACTCGCAATGACAGAAAATGGTAGAGGATGCGTAAGTCCTGTTTAAGAAACTTAAACAGCCTCGTTTTTCTCGATTGGTCTAAATTTTTGGAAGTTGTTAAATATTTTGAAATATTTGCTGAGCAAGGTTTAGTGGTAATTTTAAATAATATCTGTAAGTGTAAGCTGCTAAGTCACCTTTTAAAGACAAGCGATATTGGCAGTCGGCAATTTATGTTAAATGGTAATATTGAGCGATGAAATTTAGCGAACTGTTACACAAACTTACTTTAGTTTCCAGCCACAGCCCGATCGGTGGTGAGAATCCCGATCCAGAAATTACTGGTGTGGCCGCAGTTGATGAGGCAAAGGTTGGTTCCCTCAGCTATATAGAAGGTGGTAAATTTGCGGCTTTTGTGGCCAAAACTGGTGCTTCCGCTTTGATTTTGCCAATGGATGAAACCCTTCAAGCAGCATCTACCCAGCGAGGAATTGCTTGGATGGCGACAGCAGATCCCAGGTTATTGTTTGCGGAAGCGATCGCTCTTTTTTATCAACCATTTCGACCCAGTGCCGAAATTCATCCTACGGCGATCGTACACCCAACTGCGGAAATTGGCACAGATGTGTACATTGGGCCTCACGTTGCTATTGAAGCAGGAGTGAAAATTGGCAATGGAGTTTGCATTCATCCCAATGCGGTCATTTATCCAGCAGTGCAAATAGGCGATCGCACAGTTTTACACGCTAATTGCACTATCCACGAACGTACTAAGATTGGGGCAGATTGCGTAATTCACTCCGGTGCAGCGATCGGTTCTGAAGGCTTTGGTTTTGTACCCACGCCGACTGGTTGGTTCAAAATGGAACAATCTGGCTGTACTGTCTTAGAAGATGGTGTTGAAGTTGGTTGTAATAGTACAATTGACCGTCCCGCTGTGGGAGAAACCCGGATTGGCAGCAATACAAAACTTGACAATTTAGTACATATAGGTCACGGCTGCCAAGTAGGGCAAAATACGGCAATAGCTGCCCAAGTTGGCATGGCTGGTGGGGTTAAAGTTGGTAATAATGTGCTGTTAGCGGGTCAAGTGGGAATTGCTAATCAAGCAAAAATAGGAGATGGTGCGATCGCCACTGCTAAAGCTGGAATTCATAGCGATGTCCCCGCAGGGTCTATAGTGACCGGCATTCCAGCAATTCCCCACAAATTATTTCTCAAAGCCGCAGCTATTTATAGCCGCTTACCTGAAATCTACCATTCCCTCAAGCAACTCCAGCGCCACGTAAATTTAAAGGATTAGGGAACTGCGACAGATTTATCTTACCCAAATAGGCAAACTGGGAAGTAAAAAAAGATTTTTGCTAAAACTGATAAGTTTGAGTATATATTTTTGATATTGCTCTCAATCAGCATAAAAGTCTATTAAGCAATCATCAGGATTGAAGGATATTTCGTAAGACCATGACTGAAACTGCAACATCTCCACTCATAGGAAGGGCTCTCCTTCAAAAAGTAAAAGAACTATCCCACTTGCCTCGGCGAGAAACCGCAAAGCTGTGCGGATATTACTCGACGACAAAAAACGACTCGACCCGCGTTAACATGACGGATTTTTACGACGCGGTTTTGGCGGCTAGGGGAATTCCCTTAAGTCCAGAAAATATAAAAGACGGGCGCGGCCGAGAAGCCACTTATCATGTCAGCGTTCACAAAAACGGTCAAATCGTTATTGGTTCGACTTACACTGAATCGATGGGATTAAAACCGGGAGACGAGTTTGAAATCAAGCTGGGCTACAAACACATTCACTTGATACAGTTGGATGCTGTTAAGAGTCGAGGTCAAAATGATGACGACTCGGAGGAAGTAGAGGAAGAGGAAGAGGAAGAAAATTCTGAGGAGTAATACAAAGGTGGTAGAAATGGGTCTGCGATTTTAGCAAGTGAGATATAGCTAGGGAATAGGGGCTAGGGGAAGAAGGGAAGAAGGGAACCATCTATGGTGGGGCAGGAAATCAAAACGTCCTAACTGCCAAGAAGGTTGTTATAAATCGGGAAGGGGAGACTTTTGAGTTGACTGGAGGCGATCGCGCTGGGGCTTATTCCAATTTCTTGCCCCTTTCTGCCACTACCCTAATCTGGATTTAAAAGGCAGTCTATTTCTGAAGCGAGATAATTTATGGGAATTGCTGACCAAATAAACAGCCTGCGGCTTTTGTTGCTATCAATGCCAGCAATTGTTAAGGTAATGGCTTTTTTCGTGGCTTGGGTTGGTTTGTGGTTGCCAATCGCTATTCCCAGTGCGATCGCCCTGAATTGGCATCCGCCCCAACCTTTGGAAAATAAAAAATTACCTTTACTCGCTTCCCTCTACCTGATTGTGCCACTAATTATCAGGGGTGGAATTTGGGTTGAAGGCTGGTCTTTTGCCGATTTGGGATTAGTCGCCCCACCCCGAATTTTGATTTCTTTGGGCCTGGGTGTCAGCTTAGGAGTGCTGAGTATCGCCACTTTATTTGCCATTCAACGGGCTTTAGGCTGGATTAGCTGGCAAAGCGGCGAGGAAAAAATAATTCATCCGATATTATCTATTTTTCAGCCTTCTTTACTTTTGACTCTATTATTAGGATTGTGGATTAGCGGGACGGAAGAGCTAATTTTTAGAGGCTTTTTACAAAATCTACTTCAGCAAGATTATTCTATATTTATGGCGGGTGCGATCGCGAGTTTAATTTTCGCCGCCGCTCATTTACTTTGGGAAGTACAAGAAACTTTTACCCAATTACCGGGATTGTGGCTGATGGGAATGGTCTTGACTTTTGCGCGTATTTGTGATGGTGGGAATTTAGGCTTAGCGATCGGACTTCATGCTGGTTGGATTTGGGTAATCGCTAGTCTTGATACGGCTAAGATCGTTGCCTATACTGGTCGCGTGCCGGAATGGATTACGGGGATAAAGGCGCAACCTTTAGCGGGAGTTGCTGGGATTTTTTTTCTGGCGATGACGGCGGCAATTTTAGCAATTTTTGAGTAAGCTTTAAGTAGAAGGAAGAAGGAAGAAGGAAGAAGGAAGAAGGATTTAGTTATCTAGGAGAGAAGGAAGAAGGAATAAAAATTTAGTTATTTAGGAGAGAAGGAATAAAAATTTAGTTATCTAGGAGAGAAGGAAGAATGTTTATACAGTCAGCTTTTTAGCCATCCCGATCTTATCTTTAATTAGGTGGATTTACTTAATTCCTTTTCAATTTCAGAGTGCCGATTCTGCCTCATCGGATTTTTGGTTTAATTCCCGTTAAACGGTATTGAATCAGGACTTACGCACCGAACCAAAGAAACCGGGTTTTTTGACGAAAATACTTCGCCCTGATCCACAGATTCTCTCAAAAACCAGGTTTCTGGGACTATGAGCGTAAGTC
>NZ_JAQMUA010000046.1:0-5069 GCF_028330895.1 Kamptonema animale CS-326
GCCCCTAACCGCTGAAAGCGGTTGAAACCGCATCTACACAGACGAAACCCGCCTAGGCGGGTTACAATTCTTTCTACAGTCCGCGCAGGCGGACTTTGTTCGTGTAGCCGCGATTTCAATCGCCCAATAGACTTTTCCCTCTTCCCTAGCCCCTAGCCCCTAGCTATAATTTACAGAGCTCCTGCGGCAGTTTTGTCAAGGATACCTCCTGACAAGTGAGTAGTAATATTCATCGCTTGCAACACCGGTAGACCCTCTGGGCCATTGGGATAATCAATTACAGTGACGGCCCCATTTCCCTGTTTAAACTTCCAAAAATGCTCCGGTTCTAAGCCGAACAAATGACAGAGAATAGCCTTATTAATCGCATCGTGGGCGACAACAATGCCAGTACCAGAAGCAGAGGCAACGATATTTTTCCAAGCTACAATCGCTCTTTCCCAGACTTCCTGCAAATTTTCTCCTTCTGGCATTTGCACATTTTGGGGAGCCGTTTTCCACTCATCTAAGAGGCCGGGATACGATTGCTCAATTTCACTTTCAAACTTTCCTTCCCAAAGTCCATGACTAATTTCTCTGAGTTCATTATTTAGCTGCAATTCTACCTCTGGGTGATGTTGCAGGATAATCTCAGCGGTTTCCTTCGGGCGCAGCATGGAACTACTAATGGCAAAATCTAGTTTAACCTCTTTGAGAAACTCAGCAGCCCGCCGTGACTGTTCTCTACCATTGTCATTGAGAGGAACATCAATTTGCCCTTGAAATTTGCCAGCTTTATTCCAGTCGGTTTCGCCGTGACGCACTAGCAACAAACGCGGCCCGCGATGGCCTTCCCTTGGTTTAGGGAAAATTTCGCCAACATGGGAGGTAAGATTCATTGATTCTAGCTGGACTGCGCCCATATCCCCTCCAACTTCGGAAGAGGTGGCTAACAGAGATGGAAAATTTAGGACGGTGATACCGCAATTGGATTGCTGGATGGAATGGTAGTAAGCAGGGGGAATGCCGATCGCACTACCGATTAAAGCGCGGTTAATACCATTGTGGGCTACTACTAGAATTGTACCTCCGCTGTGGCGGGGCAGAACATCTTGCCAAAAGTGGCGGGCATTCTCAAAGATTGCTAATACGGGAAAGTGTTGGACTTCTGACTCATTCGAGAGTACCGCCATGCAAAATTTGTCGGATTGTTCTTGCCAGCAGCGGTAGTTTTCTGGGAATTTTTCTAGTACCTCTGAGCGTAGCATTCCTTCCCACAGGGGCAAATCGATCTCCATGAGTTGATTTGTCGCCTGCAAAGGTGGGGGATTTTTAATACTGGAGAGGATGATTTCGGCTGTTTGTTTTGCCCGTTGCAGGGGGCTGCAATAGGCACTTTCAAAGGCGATAGATCCCAGCATAGCGCCTACTTGAGTGGCGGCGGTGCAGCCTTTCTCTGTCAATACGGATTTATCGAGGCGGCCTTGGATGCGACGCTCTTTGTTGAAGCTGCTTTGGCCGTGACGGACTAGGATTACGCGGGTACTCAGGGTTCATCCTCCAAGTGAGCGGCTGGGACGGGGAAATAATTCTATACCAGATTTTACCTGTTGAGGGGACGATTTTTTAGTTTTTTTACCACTGATGGGTGGGGATGGGTTGCGCGATAATTCAATAAATTAGGTATTTTCAGGCAGATTTTGTGCTGAAATACGGTTAACAGAGGCAAGCTGGAGAATCCGATGACAGAAAAGCGGTCGATTTTAGAAACAGTGAAACGGTTGATTTTAGTAATTTTAACCGTAGGGGCGATCGCTCTGGTCGGTCTATCTTTGCTCCAAAGCTGGAATCAGCCACAAATTCAAAGCCGACTTGAACTATACCAGACTAACTTACTGCTCCACGCTGCGGAGTGGCAAGGAGAAAATAGCTCTAGTTCTAATCTAAGTAATGCCCGCACAACTCTGATCGGCGAGGAACCTTTTAAAGCAGCTTTGAAGCAATATCAAGAAGCTCAGCAATCTGCTAAAACCAGTCTGGAAAAGAAATTGCAGGAGTTTGCTAATCCCGAATTACAGCTAGCTAACCGCCAACAGTTACAAGCTGAGATTAATAGCTTAAAGCGATTGAGTGCTGAACTTGGCGTAAGATTAGGATTATTGCAGGTACAAAATGGAATAACGGATGCCGCTCTCAAAACTTGGGAAGATGTAATTAAGGGAAAAAGTGACCAGATTTCTGCCGATGAGTCAGTGGAAACTGCTAAAATTTTAGCAGGTCTTTGGAGTAACCCAGCTCAATTATTACCCGATGCACAGCCGCAAATTCAAAAGCATTTAGATGGCTGGTTTCGCTACAGATCGCTGAGTCAATTATATCAATTGCAGGAACGTTCCCAGGAGTTGCGATCGCTACAAGCATCTGAGCAATTTATCGCTCAACAAGCTGTAGGAAAATTAGCAATTGTAACTGGTATTCCAGGGTTGGGATTTTTAATCGGTATCGGGTTGCTGGTATTTTTAGGTATTCAATGGTTGGTGTCTCGAAAACAGTCAGATCCGGCAAATTCTGCTTCTGGCCCGATTCTTTTACGAAATGGGAATCTAGCTTGGGATACGCCTTGGGATGGGGAAACTATTTGGGAAGTTCTCGTTTTCGGCTTTTTCTTTGTGGGGCAAATCTTAATCCCCTTGTTAGTACCCTTAGCCTTAGCATTCCTTCAACTTAATCCTACTACCTTTGATGCCCGCACTAAGGCTTTTTATATTCTTGCTAATTATGTATTGTTAGCTACTGGAGGAATTTCGGTACTTTTCCTCTGTATCAAACCCTTTTTGCCCTTACCAGAAGGTTGGTTTCGAGTTAAATTAGGAGGAAGTTGGTTTTTGTGGGGTTTAGGAGGCTATTTTGTCGCGCTGCCGTTGGTGATTTTGGTATCCCTAATTAATCAGCAAATATGGCAAGGTAAAGGTGGGAGTAATCCGATTTTACCGATCGCATTGGAAAGTAAAGACGGGATAGCTTTAGCGGTGTTTTTCGCTACGGCATCGATCGCGGCCCCACTTTTTGAGGAAATCATCTTTCGAGGGTTTCTGCTGCCTTCTCTGACTCGCTACTTGCCTATTTGGGGCGCGATCGCCCTTAGCGGATTCGTGTTTGCGATCGCGCACTTGAATGCTTCGGAAGTTCTACCGTTGGCAACTTTGGGCATGATTTTGGGGTTTGTTTACACGCGATCGCGCAACCTCCTAGCTCCCATGTTACTTCACAGCCTGTGGAATAGCGGCACTCTCCTCAGCTTATTTATCTTGGGTAGCGGCACAACTTGAATCACAAGAGTTAGACTAAGGGAATAAATGTAAACTTTTGCGTTTTTTCCGAAAAACCTATGCTAAAAGTGTAGCTGCAACTGTTCAGCAACTTGACCTCTTGCTAATTTTTGTGTAAATTTTAGTAAGGATGAGACGGCAAAATCATGAGTAATGTAGATAGTCACAAGTTTGAAGGAAAATCCACTTGGATGCGTCTGTTGCCATACGCAGCATTAGGCATTGTAGTATTCTCTTTAAACTCAGCCAGCGACCTCAATTATTTCTTGAAAGGCTACTTGGTGCTGCTTGAAGCTCAAGCTGGTATAGTTTTAATATATTTTTTGATGTCAAAACTAGCCAGAAGCAAGAAACGTTAAAGTAGTAATGGCGAAGCATGACCGTCGATAATTTATTGGCGATCGTCAAAGATTTACTACCGGAATCGCTTACGCCTATACATAATATTTGCAAAAATGGGATAGTCCCAACTAAAATCCGTACTGTTACCTAACTTGAATGTTAAAATGTGAGGCAAGAGGTAAAAACGATGAAAGATAAAAGTGTAGCGATTTTACTAACTTTCTTTTTAGGGGGAATAGGAATTCATAAATTTTATTTAGGGTACAACTTTGCGGGAGTATTGTACTTGCTTTTTTGTTGGACATTCATCCCAGCAATTATCGCATTTTTTGACTTTATCGGCTTAGTTTTAATGTCAGATCAAGCATTTCAGGCTAAATATAACGGCGGCAGCTTGCCAGGGGGTGGGAACTCATTAAGATCGGCTAAAGATGTAACTGGTGCTTTAGCAGACCTGAAAAAACTTTATGATATGGGTGCGATCACAGCAGAAGAATATGAAGAGAAACGCCAAAAACTTTTGAAAGATTTGTAAGAAGGGGCTAGGGTAAGAGGGTAAGAGGGTAAGAGGGCTAGAGAGTCAGGGGAAGAGGGAAATAGAATCGATGATTTCAGCTACGATCGAGTGTTCTAACCGTCTTAGCGTTTGCTATAAAACTAAAAGTTGTTAAAGGTGGATTGAAAGTGTCGCAAGATTCCTTGTTACAGCAAGTGCCGAAGTGGGTTTGGTGGTCTTTTTTCCCCGGTTTCGGAGGACTCGCGATCGCCTATGCAGGTCAAAAATCTAACACTCCTAGCTGGGTTGCTGGTGGTGTAGCTTTGACGATCGCAGCATTAGCATTATCTTCAACCAATCTATCAGCGATCCTATGGCTGGCTCAAATTGTCACTGCCTTCTCTTTAAAAAAGCGCTATCTGATCAAGACTTCTCCCAGAAATTTGCTAATTCCTCAAGATGAAAATACTGCAACATTGATTGCGAATATTCGTGGTAAAATAGATATTAACGATTGTTCCAAAAACGATATTGTCAACGTTTTGGGATTGCCGATTGTCTACGCGAACGACATAGAATCATTGCAGAATGAAGGATATATTTTTACCCATTTAGAGGAACTATCAGAAATCGCCGGAATTCCAGAGAGTCAGGTGAAACGGATCGCGCCAATGGTGACATTTAGCTATGATTATAAAAAAGAAGCCCATTTAACTTGGAAGCGCTTAAATATACTTTCAGGAGAAGAACTAATTGATTGCGGTATTGAACCAGCAGTTGCCCAAAAAATCTTTGAAGAAAGGCGGCGAAAAGGGGAATATAAATCAGTAATGGATATCAAGCGACGGACGGGATTACCATTTCATAGTTATCGCGATATTGTATAAGATTTTTAGGCTGTTTTCTGAGCGTAACGCCCCCCA
>NZ_JAQMUA010000006.1:0-30149 GCF_028330895.1 Kamptonema animale CS-326
CCAATTACCAATTACCAATTACCAATTACCAATTACCAATTACCCATTACCCATTACCAATTACCAATTACCCATTACCCATTACCCATTACCCATTATATCTAAATTAGAGAACCACCACAGCTAGAACCACAACCTGCCGTGCAACCATAGCAATAAGCCGCAGTCTGTACCTCTTGAATTAAGTCTAAACTACCAGATTCTAGCAATTTTGCAACTGTTATTATTTCCCCCGTGCTAGTTTTCGCAGGCAAATTTTCCATTTGATTAAAATCGCAGTCATAGACATTACCAAGATAATCAATTGAAAGTTCATCTCTGCACATTAAATGTTCAACTGTAGTCGGATTAAAATTATCTTCTAAAAAATGGAGATAAGGCTTGTGCAGTTTCTTATGTTCCAGATGAAATTTAGTCCTCCCCACTGGCAAATTAGTAATTGTGTACAAGTGATTAAAACAAATATCAAAATGTTCGTCTAAATAAGTTTTATAATCGCGCTGAAGCTTATTCTGTTCGGGTGTCAGAGAAAAATTATCTGTACTTGGAACTTGAGGATTATACACCAAATCTAAAATTAAATCTGGGTTTTTACCGTAGCCTAACTGGTTCAGCTTTTGCAAGGCTTTAATTGAATTATCAAAAACACCATTTCCTCGCATTTTATCAACATTTGCTGATTGATAGCAGGGAAGCGAAGCCACAATTCGGATCTGGTTTTGGGCGCAATATTCCGGGATATCTTCAAACCCTTTTTCAAAGTAAATTGTCAGATTAGAACGGACAATCACTTGTTTACCAGCAGTACGTGCCGCTTCAGCTAAAGGTTTGAAACCATAAAGCATTTCCGGTGCGCCCCCAGTAAGGTCAACAGTTTTAATTTGGGGAAATCTACGAATTAAATCTATTAGTTGATTACAAGTTTCTGGGGAAAGTTCTTCAGTTCGTTTCGGCCCCGCCTCTACGTGACAATGGGTACAAGCTAGATTGCAGCGTTTGCCCAAATTGATTTGTAAGACAGTAATTTGCTTCTTAGTTAAGGGTTTGTCGAGCTTGTTTTTGAAAGGTGTCAGGGCAGTTTGAATCATCTGTCAATCCTTTTGATGTGCTCTTCTAACTAATATCCTGTCTGGTTAAATACTTGTTGAGGAATTACGCAGGCTTGTGTAGTGAAGCCACCGTCTCAGCAGTCTTTTACCGCTGAGACGGCGGCTTTACAAAAGTTTTGTGTAATTCTTATTGTCATTACGAGCAAAGCGAAGCAATTTGAAAATCTTGCGCTGATGAAGCCTCCCCGAAGGGCTTATGCTTCACAACGTCAAGCCCTGCGTGCAGGCTACGCCAACGCAATGACAGATGGCAAGTAGTTGACCAGATTATGATATAATACTACCAATTCTGACAAATTTGGCAACAGTAATAGCTGGAGGTTGGGTGTAATGAAGTGAAACCCAACTCTTGTTGACAGTTGACAGTTGACAGTTGACAGTTGACAGTTGACAGTTAACCGTTAACAGTTAACCGTTAACAGTTAACTGTCTAAAACCCAAAGCTAAAATCATCTACTATTAGCTGACCGTCAAAAGCGTAGAAAGTGACTTGGTAAATATTCGGGGCTTTTACTATTAGCTTAGCGTTGGGGGGAATGCGAGAATTAAAGCCAGCTAAATTTGGTGCGGGTAATTCATCCTCAGTAATTACATTCCCAGCGCGATCGCGTGCTGATAGAACAGTTCGCCGCGAACTGGTGACAAGTCCCGAAACAAAGCGAACTGGATGCTTGAATGTCACCTCTATAAGCCCACTTTTAGGCGCTCCCATTAATACTGTCACCCCAGAACTAACTGAAAATGCTGGGTTTGACGGTTGGATCGCAACTGCATTGGCAAAAGTCACTCCGCAATGCTCAAACTGAGACTCTACGACTTCAAAACATTTCAAGTCTTCTAAAGCTAAGCGGACGCAAGCAGGTGGAGTAACGGGTAGACGAAACTCTGACCCTCCAATAGTCCCTTCTGGAGTAGCAATCAAAATTTCTGGGTCGTTAATTCCAATACCGCAATGCACGGGCGATTTGGCTTCGCTAATGAGAGTCTCAAACTCTGCGGAGCCGTCAGATTGAACATCTGGCCTGTCAATCATAAAATCTTCGCGATTCCCTGTTTTGAGCAGTTGCATTGTTAGTAGACCTCCCCTAATTAATTATTTCTGTGGTCGTAGATGGTATGCAGCCAGACCGAGTAATTGCAGAATCCCTGTTAGGGCTTGAAACTCGTACTGGTTACTCTCTACTACACCCTTTCGAGTCGTTCTATCGCCAAGCCGGAAGAAATTGATATGATTTTTCCAGATGGAGTCATAAACCTGCTGCGCGATCGCGCATCCTGTACTGACGGCTAACAAATTTCCCGCTCTGGGGGGTAAGACCCCTCATTGAGAAATTATCCCTTATCTGCCGGAGTTTGCAAGGGTAGCGCGATCGCCATTTGCCCAATCCTAGAGAGTCAAAACTCTCTGGCTGTCTGTGGTTTCAGCCTGTAGACCGATTAAAAGAGACAAAAAATATTTATAAAATCTTTACAAAAGTAAAGCTGTCTTTACATTAGCTCGATATTTTCAGGTATAACGTATCACTATGTTGAGCTTGGTCGGCAGTCCCAAATTCAAAAATTGCCTAGTCAAATAGTAGGATGTAAAGATATAAAAACTATGACTATAATAAATCCCTATTACAAATTAAAACTTATGTTTCAGCCCCTTGGTTTTGGTCAACGCTCAATAGTCACATCTCTCGGCAGAATGGTGTACTACACTGCTGACGATACACCTTGGATCGCGGGAGATACACAATCGTTAGAGAATTTACCAACGCTGGTTTTTTTTCATGGATTTGGAGGAGGTTCTAGTTCCTACGAGTGGTCAAAAGTCTATCCAGCTTTTGCAGCAGAATATCGGATTTTAGCACCCGATTTAATTGGCTGGGGACGCTCTGAACATCCGGCAAGGAACTACAAACCTGATGATTATATCACAACTTTGATTGAATTTATAGAACAAACTTGTAGCAGTCCAACTGCTGTAGTTGCTTCTTCTTTAACAGCAGCTTTTGTAATTCGGGCTGCGATCGCACGCCCCGACCTCTTCAAATCCTTAATTTTGACTGCACCAGCAGGTTTGTCAGACTTCGGAGAAGATTACGGACGTAGTTTCTTTGCTCAGTTAGTAAACACCCCCATTCTAGATCGAGTGCTTTACAGTACTGGAATTGCCACCAGCGGCGGGATTAGAAGTTTTTTAGAACAGCGTCAATTCGCCGAGCCGCGCCGCATTTACGATGAAATAGTAGAGGCTTATTTACAATCGGCATTGGAACCAAATGCAGAATATGCAGCCCTCTCTTTTGTCAGAGGTGATTTGTGTTTTGATTTGTCATTGTACATCACCCAACTGAAGACACCGACAGCAATTATTTGGGGAGAAAAATCAGAATTTACTGGCCCAGAAATTGGACGGCGTTTGGCTAATCTAAATCCCGAAGCAATCCGAGCCTTTCAACCTTTGAAAAATGTAGGATTGACACCACAGCTAGAACTTCCCGCTGTCACTATTGGCTTAATCCGCCGATATTTGTTTTCGCTGTTAACCGTTAACAGTTAACAGTTAACCGTTAACAGTTAACAGTTAACCGTTAACGGTTTTCATTTCTCTACTCGCACATCGATAACACTAGCGTTAAAGTTGTAGTTGAGACCTTCAAGCTCTACTGTATTACCAATTTTGATTTTGATATTGCCAAGAACAGGGCCATCTTTAGTGATTTGACCCTTTCCTTCCAAGGTAAACATCATATTTCTGCTAAAGGATTCTTCTTCTCTGGGGTCTGGTAGAGCTTTCACAGTACCGTTTGGTTGAGGGACAACGACCGTCCTCGTCAAGAGATTAACAGATTTGATCTCAACCTGACCGTAAGGTTGATTGCGGATAATCAGATTAACTTTATCTCCTGTTTTGAGCAAATCTTGAAGATTGCGCCCCTTGAGACCTAAAGCAATCACATCTACCTGAACGGATTTGGTAGTTACACCAACTTGAGCAACAGAACCAGAAGTGCCGGGAAAGAAAAATATACCAACGACAACTAGGAGAATAATCAGAGTAGCACCCAAGTCTAGGATGCTCAGTTTGCCGAATAGCCGTCCTTGAGAATCCAGAATTTTCATAAATCAGCGTCCTATTGACAAATAAAGGGCTATTTCCATTGAAGCCCTAAGAGAGATTACCATGACTGCCCTCAGAAATCCGCCGCCACTTGGTGGTTAGGGGCTAGGGGAAGAAGGGGCTAGGGGCTAGGATGCTCAGGACTAGGGCAACAGAAGAAGAAATTTTTTGATTCTACAGGACTTACACACGATCGCAGTACGGCCGCTTTCCAAGCGCGGTAAATCAACCGCCAAGATGGCGGCGTTACTCATAGTTTTGCGTAAGTCCTGTTCTATTTCCTAATCAGTCACTCCCTTATTTCCCTAATCTCTAGTCTGTATCTTCTCTTTCTTTCCTTTCCCTAGCCCCTAGCCCCTAGCCCATCTCTTCAATAGAAAGCTAAAATAGCAACTAATCAGCTTGAAAGTACGTCTGAGTTGTTGGGGCTTTTTGTTCTTTGGCTTACTAAATTATATGTTTAAATTTTTCTCACCCTTATCGATCGCCTTGAAAAGTTTCTGGTTGAGTTATCGACGTGCTTACCGTCGCACAGCTTATGTGTTGTTGTCTCTTTCCGTAATTGCGGGTATTTGGCTGGTTTCGCCTCATCCGGGTCAGGCGATATCTTTGCCAGAGCTAATTTTTCGCGGGATTCAGGTAATACAATTATCGAATCTCTCCGATCGCCAAGAAGTTTCGATTGGCGAACAGATTAATAAAGAGTTAACCACTAAGGAAGTTAGAATTTATCGCGATCGCGCTGCTACTAGATATGTTGATGAAATCGGTCAACTGTTGGCTCAACAGAGCGATCGCGCTAATATCCCTTATACTTTCCAGATTGTTGATGATGACGGTATCAATGCTTTTGCCACAATGGGCGGCTTTGTCTATGTGAATAAGGGTTTGATGGCGGCGGCGGATAATGAAGCACAGTTAGCAAGTGTCATGGCTCATGAAATTGGGCATATCGTGGCTCGGCATTCGGTTAGACAAATGCGTCAAATGGCGATCGCGCAAGGAGTGGCTTCTGCTGCTGGACTAGATCGAAATCTGGCCGTACAGATTGGTGTAGAGTTAGCTTTGCGTCGTCCCCACAGTCGAGAGGCGGAATATCAAGCCGATCAATTGGGATTGCGGATGCTGGGACAGGCTGGCTATGCTCAATCTGCCATGATTGATTTTATGAAAAAATTGTTGAATAAATCTTCGCCTCCTACGTTTTTGAGCACTCACCCAGCAACTAGCGATCGCATCGCTGCTATGAGTCAATCTATAGATCCTGCTCGTGCCGATCGCGGGGAAGGCTTGAATAATGCGGCCTACAGGCAAAAAATTCGTCAGTTTTTAGGATCTTAACAGGGCTAATTGGTAATTGGTAATTGGTAATTGCTAATTGCTAATTGCTAATTGCTATTATACGACTTACGCAGGTCGTCCCAGAAACCGGGTTTTTGAGAGCATCTGTCGGTCATAGCGAAGTATTTTCGTCAAAAAACCCGGTTTCTTTGGTTTGGTGCGTAAGTCCTATATGCTAAGTAGAAGGAAGAAGGAAGAAGGAAGAAAAATTTAGTTATCTAGGAGAGAAGGAAGAATGTTTAGACAGTCAGCTTTTTAGCCATCCCGATCTTATGTTTAATTAGGTGGAGCTACTTATTAGCTCCAAAGATTTTAATAATATTAATCAGCTCTTGGAGACATATTGAAAAAAGAGCGGCAAATCGAGAAAGTAGTTGCGAATATACCCGCGTGTTTCTAGCAAAATAGAAACTAGAAATGAATATTTCTCAAGAAATTGCAATACCTCTGCTGGCTCTCGGAAGTGTATAATTTTTCCAAGGATTCAATGTCAGCTTTGGAAATAAAAGCAGGAACAATTACCGCCTTAAACTGCATCCGTCAGCTCGCAACTATTTGAATTATGTCTATTCGTATTCTACTATTTCTCAATTCACCGCCATAACAACAGGGTAATATTGATTAATCAACCCTCAAACTGTCGGCTCTAAACCTGTGCTAAGTTGGTAAACCAGCAGTGCCAGAGAAACAAGACCTCCCGCAATCATTAAGCCTGCTGGCATCAATTTGCGAGTTTTAACTAGCCGTGCAATAAAAACAATTACCAGCACAGCAGCTACAACTGTTGCTAAGATTAAACCCCAACTTTGTCCCTGAAGTTGGACGATACCGCTAAAAATCAGCAGCAGGCCGCTAAGACTCCCAGAAATCAAAGAGGCTTGGCTTTGAGCCTTGGCATATCCAATAAGGCCGCCAACAAAAGTTAAAATGCCATAGGCGATCGCGGTTGCTATACCTAAATTCATGGTTTAATTTACCTAATTGCAGAACTGCATCTAAATTTATACATCCAGGCCTGCAATTAATTGCACAAGTTGTTAGAAAATTTACAAATATAGCTGCCCTCTGAATCTGCTATACAATTACCAATATGCCTTCCCTAAACTTTCAAGCGATCGGAGAGATCCGTTTCCTCCAACGTCAAGCTGCATCCCTGTTGCTCTATCAATCCGTTCTCAAAAGTGAAGTGGGTCATGCCTTTCTCGATCTCCTACAAGCTCTCCACCATAGCGGAGACAACAGTTTTGAGTGCCTGCAAGCCTATGGGAAGTGGTTTGAAGTCCAAGCTGCTAAAAATATTAGTTGGCAAGAACATCTGATTGCACAAATTATCACAGATGACAACCCCTTTTCTCGCCAAGCTCAAAATGTAGATTTTGCTAACTTATCACCAACTTTAGTTGATGCTGCACGGCATGATTTACAAATATTACAAAGCCTTTATCAATGCAGCGGCGACCAACTCAGCAAATGGGTACGAACCGCCGGTCAACTATCAGCTCCACCTGTTGTTTGGCATTCAGAAAAAAATGACGTAGAAGCAAACCATGAATTGCCCCTACGCAGTAAATTAGAAAAGCTGGAAAACTGGTCAAATTCCTTAGAAATGCTAGCAGCTAACTATCGGCAATTTGGCTGCGGATTATTTGCTAAGTATCGAGCTTTCCAATGGCGAGCCGGGAAGTTATCAAGCATCCCATATCCCGACCCTGTAAAGTTGACGGAGTTAGTGGGTTACGAGTTCCAGCGCGAGGCTTTACTGAAAAATACCAAATTTTTACTGGCAGGATATCCTGCTTTGCACGTCTTACTTTATGGTAGCAGAGGCTCTGGTAAATCATCCTTAGTAAAGGCACTCTTAAATGAGTTTGGCAATCGCAATCTTCGCCTAATTGAAGTAGCAAAATCTGACCTGAAAGATTTGCCATTGATTATCGAGCAGTTACGCGGTGTTTCTCAAAAGTTTATTATCTTTGTAGATGACCTCTCCTTTGAAGAAGATGACGATGCTTTTAAATCTCTCAAAGTAATTTTAGAAGGAAATATAACAGCTAGACCCCTCAATGTCGTAGTTTATGCTACTTCTAATCGGCGGCACTTAATTCGAGAATTTTTTGAAGATCGGCCCCGTCCCCGCGATGGTGATGAAGTTCACGCATGGGATACAGTTCAGGAAAAACTTTCATTTAGCGATCGTTTTGGTTTAACTTTAACATTTGAACCAGCCGACCAAAACATCTACTTAAAGATTGTTCGGCATTTAGCAAATCAAGCAGGAATTAACCTCAGTTCTGAAGATTTAGAATCTCGCGCTAAAGAGTGGGCAACCCGGCACAACGGACGTTCTGGAAGAACAGCAAGGCAATTTGTTAACTTTCTGCAAGCAGATTTAGCTATTTCTGGGCAAGATATTGGAAAAAATCAGCAGACAGTGCCATCATTGTAATAATACAAACTCTCAATTAGGAGAAACTGACAATGGGTTTGTTTGATAAACTAGCGGGCGGCCGCAAACAAAGTGAAGTAACTCTAGGCCCAGCCGAAGCTTTTGCTGCGATCGCACTTATTGCTGTTGCTGCCGATGGTTACATTACTGATAGCGAAGGTCAAGCTATTAGCACTACGCTATCAAGAATGCAACTTTTTCGGAGCTATCCTAATGATGTGATGAGAAAAATGATCGATCGGCTTCTGAGTATTCTCCAGCGGCAAGGTGTTGAGGTTCTATTTAATGCCGCTACAGCAATACTGCCTGACGATCTCAGGGAAACAGCTTTTGCTGTTACAACTGATATTGTCTTGGCAGATGGCGAAGTCTCGGAAGAAGAAGAAAAACTTTTGAACGATCTCTACCGCGCATTAGAGATTTCAGAAGAGATGGCGCTGAAGATCATAGATGTAATGATGATCAAGAACAAAGGATAATGTTAATTTGAGATTTGAGAGCCACATCTATTAATAAAAATTCAGATGTAGTTACATCCAAGAATAGTATAATCGTCTCAAATCTCAAATTTCTAATACATTGATAGAGATCTCGATCGCATTTAAAATCTAGTTAAAAGTCAAAAAAGGCAAATTTATGGATAATATCGCCTACTCTCACTTATACCTAGTCTACGAGCAACCATCTCAATTAAGAGAATGGAATTGGCCTCAACTTACTAGCAAGATCCTATTCTGTCTCCCGTCAGTTTTGACATTAGTATCTGTTTTCGGAAATGTAAATACTTCCTTAGCAGCACTAAGCGATCGAACCAGAGATTTTCCAGTATTTGAACTGCAAAATCGTTTGAAAGAACTCGGTTACTTCCCAAAGAATGTAAAATCTACGGGATTTTTTGGAACGATCACTCAAGAGGCGCTAGCTGAATTTCAATGCGCCCACAATCTCCTATCAAGTGGTATTTTAGACTCCGAAACTTCGGCAAAACTAGAAAGTGGTGAAGCTCAACCCTACTCACCGCAAACTGGCATTAAATTATTAAAGTTAGGCAGCAGTAATGGTTGCGTTAAACAATTGCAATTGCAGTTAGCAGCTTTGGGCTATTACAGAGGTAAAATTAATGGCAGATTTGAGTATTCAACTCAAGTTGCAGTCCAGCAATTTCAGCAAGATTCCTCTCTGGAGGCAGATGGAATTGTTGGATCTGTTACTCGTAAAGCCCTGAACGATCGAGTGAAGGATATTTAACAAATTTAATCTCAATAATCATCAATGCCCTTTACTTATTCCCGAATAGTTCGCTTTCAAGATACTGATGCTGCTGGCGTGGTTTACTTTGCGAATGTTTTGGCAATTTGCCACGAAGCTTATGAAGCATCTCTAGCAGCATCCGCCATTAATCTTAAGGTATTTTTTAGCAACCCAAAGGTGGCGATTCCAATTATTCATGCCAGCGTAGACTTTTACCGTCCCATGTTTTGCGGTAATGAATTGGCGATCGATTTAAACCCTCAACAGCTTGCAAGTGATGAATTTGAAATTACTTATCAAATTTTTTCTAATGAGGTTGCAGATAGATGTGCTGCTAAAGCAATTACTAAGCACGTCTGTATCGATGCAACTACTCGGAAGCGCCAACCTTTATCTCAGGAGTTAATCCAATGGCTAGCTCAATTTTAGATATTAGAGGTTAAATTATTTTTGGTTATACCAACTTACCAAAATCATGTAAGATATATTCCTAAATCCTCCTTAAAAAGGAGAAATGATGAGTAAACTCCTATTCGTACTTTTTTAAGCTCCACTTTTTTTACTATGATAAATCGCAGTTATGCTATTCTTGGAACAGGTGCTTTAGGCGGCTTCTATGGTGCTAGATTACAGCAAGCAGGTTTAGATGTCCATTTCCTGCTACGTAGTGATTACGAGTACGTCAAGCAACATGGTTTGGTTGTGGAATCGCCAGAGGGTAACTTTACTTTGCCCCAAGTTCACGCCTATAAAAATGTTGATCAAATGCCGAACTGTGATGTCATAGTTGTGGCTTTGAAGACTACTCAAAATTATTTACTGCCGGAATTGTTGCCACATTTTAAAAACCCAAATAGTATTTTTTTGGTATTGCAAAATGGGTTAGGAATAGAACCAAAAGTAGCAGAAATTGTCGGAAATAAACTGGTAATGGGAGGCTTGTGCTTTCTTTGTTCTAACAAAGTGGGCGCAGGTCATATTCGCCACTTAGATTATGGTACAATTACTCTGGGTGAATACTCCGCTCACTATCAACCAAGTGGAATTAGTGATAGATTACGTGAGATTGCTAATGACTTTGAATCCGCTGGCATTCCTATAGTAATCAGCGAAGATTTACTTTTAGCCAGATGGAAGAAACTTGTCTGGAATATTCCTTATAATGGGCTTTCTGTAGTTCTGGATGCTAGAACTGATGAACTGATGGTTAATGCTGATACGCGGATTTTGGTGGAAAAATTGATGTGGGAAGTTGTAGCGGGAGCAAAAAGTTGCGATCGCACTATTCCCGATGATTTTATCCCAAAAATGCTTGATTATACTGACAAAATGAAGCCTTATCGGACTAGCATGAAACTGGATTACGATCGAAAACAAAGGCTAGAAGTTGAGGCGATTTTTGGCAATCCACTACAGATGGCTGAACAATCAGGTGTTAATTTACCTCTGATTGATATGCTTTATCGACAGTTAAAGTTTTTGGATGTTCGTGAATGTAAATAATAATTGAATTCAGATTCAGAGGTAGCGGCTCCCAGAATTTGTTAGCTCGCTATCGGGAATGCTTTGGCGAATTGCCAGAAGATTAACAGTAAAAAAATCAAGAAGTTGCCTTCGGGAAATCAAATCTGATCGTTAGCCTTCAAAGATTTTATGGCAATTTCTTGCAACCGTTCGCGGTTGACTTTCCCTTGAGAATTGCGCGGCAAACTTTCGACACTAACCCAGTATTTAGGTCGCTTAAATCTGCTCAATTTATCCTCAATTGCAATTTGCAAAGACGCAGTAGAAACCTCTAAATTTCTAGGAATATAAACCGCAGTTACCACTTGACCCCAATACTTATCTGGTAAGCCAATTACGCAGATATCAGTTACTAAACCAGTAGCTCTAATTGCCGCTTCTATCTCAGCAGGAAATACATTTTCGCCCCCAGTTATAATTTTATCACTGCTACGTCCCACAATGTTTAAATAACCATATTCATCTAAATATCCCATATCATCTGTTTGAAAAATATCTCTATTTTCAAATATTTTAGGATAATAACCTAACGTTAATGAATCAGCATTAATAGTAATATTTCCTATTTGATTATCAGCTAATACTTCGTGACTCCCACTAACAATATTCACCTTCGCATGGGGTAAAATCTGACCATAGCTGTTATTTCCCGCCAGGAAATATTCTGGTTTGAGTGTCGCAATTTGGGAAGCGGTTTCTGTCATACCATAAGTTGGAGCTAAGCAAATGCGGTGTTTTCTAGCTTCTTTTAATAGGAAATCCCAAGCTGGAGCACCACCTAAAAGGACAGTAGGAAAGCGAGATAACCAACTAGCCATATCTGGATTTTCTAGCAAGCGTTGTAGTTGAGTTGGCACTAGAGAAATGAAAAAATCTGCGGGGTTTATATCAAGTTTATCATTAGATTCAAGTGCTTTAAACGGCACGACAACCAGTTTACCACTGCTAGTAAACGAGCGCATAAATTGCATTAATCCACTGACGTGATATAGCGGCAATACGCAAAATGAATTAATCAGTGATAATTGGAAATATTGTTTAAATCCTTCTACCGATGCTACCAAAGTTTCCCAGGTATGGATAGCAAATTTAATTTTCCCTGACGAACCTCCAGTAGGAATCATTATTAATGGGTAATTGGTAATGGGTAATTGGTAATGGGTAATTGGTAATTGGTAATTACTTTTCAGATATTCTGCGTCTTGTCCCCAAATTATGTCAGGATTAACTAAATTAAAAACTTGCTCCCATTCCTGTTTTACCCAGTTAGGATTGCAGAGAAAAATCTGGCTTCCCGCCGCACAAGCAGCAATAAAACTGGCGATAAATTGCACGGGTTCTCGCTCCGCCAGTAAAATTATAGGGGGGATGTTAATATTATCTAATTGTGTTAAATTATGGAACTTTTGCTCGGCAATCCTGGCAATTTCGCCACTGTCGTAACCAATAAGCCAGTTATTAGGTAAACGCGATAAATTTTCCAGAATATTAGGAATTAAATATTTTGCCATAAATGCTCTAACCAGCTTTCTTCCTCTTCATCAAACCAGTGGTTGACACCAAAACCTAATGCTCTATTATGATGGGAAAGTTCAAAGGCTAAACTCAGTGCTTTTTCTCTTCCAATCTTAGTTTCAAAGACTGATGAAAAAACAGCATCAATATCATGGGTTTGGCAAAATTGTCGCAATTGTGAAGGGGAACCAACTATGCAAGGTTTAATTACAAAAATTCCCCGCCAACCTTGCTGATAACATTCTTGCATCTGATTAATGGTAACAACCGATTCATCTAAAGCAATGGGAGTAGAATAGCTACTGGATAAGTGTAACATGAGATCGAATTGATTTACAGGTAATGGTTGTTCTATAAATTCAATATTTATGTTCGCTTGCTTATTAGCAGTTATAGAATCGCAGATTTCTAACCATTGGCAAGCGTCTTTATAGGTTAGTCCCTGATTGGCATCTAAGCGCAAAAATACTAGAGTTTCCATCTGAACAATAGCAGAAATTAATTGTTCAAAAACTTGGAGTTCTTCTTGAATTTGACCAACTCCTATTTTCCATTTAAACGTGCGATATCCTTGCTTCCATAGTGTTTGCCATACCTGTAAAGCTGCTTTCCCAGATGGCAATAAACCACTGTATTGATTTGGGACTTTAGCACCATCTTTTGCCAATTGTGGGTAAGGGGTAGCTGTATTTCGCCTTGGTTGTTTAATATTTTCCCAAGCAGACTCAAAACCAAATTGGCAGGCGGGTAATTCAGTGGGAATCGAGAAGATAATCTCCTCTTTAATTCTTGCGGGTAACTGGCGACAAAAATCTATAGCTTGCTCGAAACTTTCGGAACCCAACCAATTAATGGGAGCAATTTCACCTAAACTAAATTTACCAGTTTCTTCAGCCAGACGGATGATAATCCCTTCTCGAATATTCCAATCGCCGTGATTTGTTTGTAAAGGGCGATTGAATTTACGTTGATAGATACGAAAATCAAATTGGTATAACATCAACTTTCTACTGAGCAATAAAATTTCATCAGAATCGTGACAAATTTATTCAGGTTTTCTAAGTGAATATTATGACCAGTCTTGGGTATAACTTCTAACTTAGCCTTCGGGCATAAACTTGCCATCTCTGTATTGATAGCTATAAATTTATCATCATATTCTCCCGTTAGCAACAGCATAGGAATTTGATTGTTTTCAAGTTCCTCCCATAGAGACGGCTGATTGCCGATTCCCATATTACGGAGGGATTTGGCTAACTCGATTGGATTATTGTCTAGCTTGCGTTCTATTAATTGTTCAAAATCTGGGCGATCTTTTAAAGATTTGAATAAAGGTTGATTATACCAGTTTAATAAAAAGTCTTTGAAGTCGCTTGTTTTCAATTTTTGTGCTAGGTGTAAATCAGCTTGCAAACGTTGTTCGCGCTCGGATTTATGCCTCAATCCGGGAGATGCTGACTCCAATATCACCTTATCAAAACGGGAGGAAAAATAAAGGCTCATGTATAGTGCCAATCGCCCACCCATTGAATAGCCAAATAACAAACATTTGTCAATTTCTAGCTCGTCTAGTAATGTTATCAAGGCTTGGGCCGTCTGAGGAATTGTATAGCAATCTTCACCACCAATAACTCTGGTTTTTCCGTGTCCGGGAAGGTCAAATGCTAGACAATAGAAATTTTGTGATAATAAAGAAATTGCTGCGTCAAAGTCCTGACTGTTGCCCATAAATCCGTGTAAAAATAAGATTGCAGGTTGGTTATTGCTGCCCTTTAAAGAATAGTGAAATTGATAATTACCAATTTTTATTGTCATTTTGAATTCGGATGCACGAATTAGTAAATTGAGCTACCTGCGCTGATAGCGAATCTCCGCACTGCTAACGGAGATTACTGCTCGAAAACGGCAGAGAAAATCCATGCCAAGAAGACCATCTAAACGGAGAGGCGATGGTATATCATGGGCAATTATTTCAAAATTTTCTATTAGTTGCCCTACACAGTTGAACCAAGATATGCTAACGACAGGAGCATAAATTCTTCCTTGACCTGTAAATATTTCTTGCCGGCGTAAAGGATTACGAATATCATAACCCAAGTCCTCTAATGCCTGAATAGGCAAGATAGTGAAGCTGGCTCCTGTATCCACCAACAAACGTAACCGATACTCACGAGCACCACCGTTGTTTCCACCAACTGTTGCTTGCACCTTTAGCAAATTCTGTCCGTGATGTGACAAACGATAAACTTTTTGAGAACTTCTCTTTTTGATCACAACATCACCGCTATGTCTTCAGCTACAGAGCCAGTATATTCTATTGCCACTGATTTTCCTTTTCTTGGCAAAGCATTCTTATAAAGTTGATCGCGAGCGGGTGAATGAGCCAAAACTTCTCCTCGAATTACATTCAGATCCTCATCTAGTTCAGTGTAAGCAATCAGTACCCATTCGTCAGGATATAAGCTGATAATTTCTTCGAGAGTTAGAATTTGGCTAATTGCTGCTTTAGCATTCATAATTTGATACTCCTTTCTATGCGTCAAAATGGGGTATAGCTCACCCAGTCAAAGACTGCGTTGAGAACTCACTAAAAGAAATCCCTCAACTAAGCGGGCCACACCTCCATAATAACTGAATATCATCCGATGGGTAAGACAAACCCTAATCCCAGCAGTAAACCACTAATAAAATGCAAAGCTACTGCTATAAACTTAGAATTGCTAACCTTTCCAGGTTGACCGTGATACTCGCTGACATGGCGACAAAGCTTGATTGCAAATGGTAAACTCCCAAAAATTAACAACGTCCAAATTGGGAAAAAGCCCAGAGCATAAAATGCAATAGTGAAAGCAAACAGACTACCGCATAACCAGACTAATAAATTAGCACCTGTTTTTGTCCCCAGCCGGACAATGGGTGATTTTTTCCCAGCCGCTAAATCATCTTCAACTTGGTGAAAATGAGAACAAAATAAGATAATGCTAGTAACAACTCCCACAATTACAGAGGCAGCAAAATTTGTTCTCGACCAAGCTTGAGTTTGACTATAATAAGCTGCGGCTACAGCCAAAGGGCCAAAAGTAAAAAAGCAAATAATCTCCCCTAAGCCCTGATATCCTAAGCGGAAAGGTGGCCCTTGATAGCTATAGCCTAAAATGCAGCATACGATTACCAGCCAAATCACTGTTGGGTCTTGTTGCCACCAGGCGATCGCGAAAATTCCCGACACACCTAGAGCTAAAAATAAATTGCTCAACCAGAAAATCAAAGTTTTATTTCCCGTCAAGTTAACAACAGAATGAGCCTTGTTTTTATCAATGCCTGTGTCTGCATCAAATACATCATTGCTGAGATTCAGCCAAGCCAAAATTAAAATGGCTGATATTAGAAAAGTAGAAAAAATTGACGCATTAATCGTTTTAGTTTCAGCAAAAGCGATCGCAGTTCCCACCCAAATTGGAATAATCGCCACGCTGTACATCGGCGGCTTGATTGCCGCTAGCCATAACTTACTGTTGCTAGGCTCAATTAATTTTGTTGTCATTACGCAAACTTGATTAAATTGTTACGAGCCTAGCAATTTTACAATTTTATTGGGTGCGAAGGTGTACTCTGTATAGGATGGGAGTGCGTGTGGGGCGTACCTAGACAGCGATCCTCGCCGATCGCCCAGCCCGCGATCGCTCAAGACGTAACCCCCTAAAGGGGAGTCCGTGAGAGGAAGAACACTCCGATTCTAGGAGTCTCCCGCCTCTTAGCCTCCCGCTCTTGCCCTTTGCCGGGAGCGTCAACAGGCATACAGATGTGGCGCGGCGTGTCTAGCGATCGCGAACAGTGCTTAGATTGGATAGGGAGTTGTACCTAAATATAACCGCGATCCCTCAGAAAAATCTGCTATTTTTGCTTCCATGCCAGTGATACCCCATCGCACTCATCTTTTTCAAGACCGCAAGGAACTGCATCAATTTCTGTTAGATTGTCAGCAGTCTTTAACTGAAAAAGACCCGACAAAAATAGTTAGTATTTCTCTGGAAATTGCTGCCGTCGATCCCCTTGCCGTCCTTCAGGCAATTGCTGAACCAGATCGGCGACATTTTTACTTTGAAAAAAAAGATTCAGGGGCACCAGGTATCAGCAGCGGATTCGCGATCGCAGCCATTGATTCTGCTATTCATTTAACACTGGAAGGAGCTCAGCGATTTTCCCTCGCTCAAGAGTTTATTCAGTCATGTCTGGATATTACAATTGCGATTGGTACTACACATATTCCCTTTAGCGGGCCTCATTTCTTCTGTAGTTTTACTTTTTTTGATGAGAACATCGCTCCTAGCTTTGACTTTCCCCCAGCCACCATATTTTTACCTCGCTGGCAGATTACAAGACAAAACAATAGCTCCATTCTCGTTGCCAACACAGTCATAGATATAGATATAAATATTAAGCTCATTGCTGACGAAATGTGGAGCAAAATCAACAAAATTAGCTCAGGCAAATACAAGTCATTAATAATTCCTAACAACGGCTCAGTTTATTTAAAAAAAATAAACATGAATAATCCCCGGCAATTTGAAACATCTGTAAAATCTGTTTTAGAATTAATTAAATCTAAATATTTTAGTAAAATCGTCCTTTCCCATGCCATAGATGTATTTTCACAAACCGAGTTTAATTTGATTAATTCCTTGGATAATTTACGCCTTATCTATCCAGGATGCTACATATTTTCCACCAGTAACGGCAAAGGTCAAAATTTTATAGGAGCCAGTCCAGAACGCTTAATTAGCATCCACAACCATCACTTAGTAACAGATGCTTTAGCAGGTTCAGCACCCAGGGGTAAAACTGTATCTGAAGATGCAAACTTAGCTAATGGTTTACTATGCAGTGAAAAAGATTTACGAGAACATCGCGCCGTCATTGATTTTATCATCGAACGTCTATCTAACCTCGGCATCAAACCTCATACATCTTCCCAACCACACCTCTTACAACTTTCTAATATTCAGCATTTATGGACACCTATCAAAGCTCAAGTTTCCGCAGAAATTCATTTATTGAATATTTTATCAGAGCTCCATCCTACACCCGCAGTTGCAGGTGTACCTAGAGATATTGCCTTAGAGCAAATTCGCCATTATGAAACATTCGATCGTTCTCTTTATGCGGCACCTTTAGGTTGGGTAGATCATCAAGGAAATGGTGAATTTGCTGTCGGGATTCGCTCTGCTTTCATAGACGGCGATCGCGCTAGACTATATGCGGGTGCTGGTATTGTTTCTGGTTCTGAGCCAGACAAAGAGTTAGCAGAAATTCAACTGAAATTGCAAGCGCTTTTAAATGCTTTAGTTTGAAGGAATAAGGAAGAGATAAGAGGGAAAAAAACAGAAGGGAACAACTTATGTGTTACCATTAATAATTAAAATTTTACGCAGTGATTTTTTGTATGTTAACTGATCGTCGATATATTTCGTCTTCTCTTGCTGGGAAAGAGTTTGGGGTTAAGTCCCGATATTAATAATACAGCTTAGATACGTAACAACTTCCAATATCAACTAATAACTAACAATCAACAATTAACACCTACCCAATGATAGATTTTCGTAACACAAATACCCTCTGGTCATCCATCTTAGTAGAGACTTGGCAACGTCTAGGATTAAACACCGCTATCATTTGTCCAGGCTCCCGTTCTACACCATTAACAATTGCCTTTGCTCAGAATAGTAAAGTCGAAACAATCCCCATTCTTGATGAACGTTCAGCCGCATTTTTTGCATTAGGAATAGCAAAAAAGACTGGGTTTCCAGTAGCAGTTGTTTGTACCTCTGGAACTGCTAGCGCTAATTTTTTTCCTGCGATAATTGAAGCTAAAGAAAGTAAAAATTCTCTGCTAATATTAACAGCAGATCGTCCTCCAGAAATGCGTGAATGTCATGCAGGTCAAGCAATTGACCAAGTTAAATTATACGGTAATTACCCCAATTGGCAAACTGAATTAGCCTTGCCATCTGCGGAAACAGGAATGCTAAACTATTTGCGACAAACAGCAATTCATGCTTGGGAACAGGCACTTTTTCCTGTTCCCGGCCCAGTCCATCTTAATATTCCCTTTCGCGAGCCTCTTGCACCTATTCCAGAACTAGCAACCACAGCATTGCAAGCTAAATTTTCTCCCGAAAATTTCTTTGATTGCTGTCATTTCTTGCCTGGTAATAGCGAAGAATATGGGAGGAAAATATCCCCAAAAGTTGAAAGTTTTTTGACGGATTTATTCGCTCAAAAATATCATAAAATACTTATCATTGCTGGCATCGCGCAGCCTCAATTTCCCGAAATATATTGCCATGCAGTCGCACAGATTTCTAAATCTTTAGGAGCGCCAGTTTTAGCAGAAGGACTATCACCCTTAAGAAATTACTCTCAATTAAATCCCGCTCTAATTTCTACCTACGACTTAATTCTCCGCCACCCAGAAATAGCACAGAAATTAACACCCGATCTTGTCATTCAACTAGGCGAATTACCCATCAGTAAAAACCTCCGAACTTGGTTAGAAGATACCCAACCTAGACGATGGATAATTGACCCTAGCGATCGCAATTTTGACCCGCTGCATGGTAAAACTTCCCACCTAAGAACATCAGTAGAATTTATTGCTTCTATACTTTTTGAGAGAAAATTTACCGAGTCCAGTTCAACCAACGAATATCTCCAATTATGGTGTAACACCGAAGCCAAAATCAGAACAGCTATTGACCAGAAAATGAATACTATTAATAATATAGTTGAACCAAAAGCTGCTTGGCTAATTTCCCAAATTTTACCAACCGCAACCCCGATATTTATTGCTAACAGTATGCCAGTGAGAGATGTAGAATTTTTCTGGGTTCCTAATAACTTAAATATACAACCTTTTTTTAATCGAGGAGCTAATGGAATTGATGGCACTTTATCAACAGCTTTAGGCATTGCTTACCGCAATCAAAGTAGTGTGCTGTTAACAGGGGATTTAGCACTTTTACACGATACAAATGGATTTTTATTGACAAACAAATTTGTCGGCCATCTAACAATTATTTTAATTAATAACAACGGTGGTGGCATTTTTGAAATGTTGCCTATAGCTAAATTTGAACCTACCTTTGAAGAATTTTTTGCTACTCCCCAGAATATTAACTTTTCCCAGTTATGTGCAACTTATGGAGTTGAACATGAGATAATTAATTCTTGGGAACAGTTAAAACAACGTTTAAATCCACTACCTAGCAGCGGTATTCGCGCCTTAGAATTACAAACAAACAGACGAGAAGATGCTCAATGGCGTAAAGATAATCTGAGCAAATTTTCCTATTCATAGAGACCAAAAATCTCCTAAATATAGGGATTTTTGGTCTCTTCACCTAGCAATATTAAGAGTTTTAAAAGCAGTCGCTATACTAAGCAGATGGCTGAGTTAACAACGGATCTAACTTTGCATTTCCATCTAATTTATAGATGTCATCACAACCACCAACGTGCTCATTATTAATGAAAATCTGTGGCACGCTACGCCGTCCATTTGCACGTTCAGCCATTTGATTTCTAGCTGCTTCGTCGCCGTCAATTTTGTATTCTTTATAGTTTACGCCTTTCCACCACAGCAATAATTTTGCCCTCATGCAGTAAGGACAAGTTTGCCAAGTATAAATTTCCACATTAGCTTTAATGCGTTCTGGATGGCGGCCTAAAATAGGATTGAGGAAATCAAGCATTTTTATTACCCTGGTAAACGTGGATTTAAGAATTGAGCTTTAAGCTAAGTAGTCGGACATAATTAAACGCATATATAACTTGTAGGGTGGGCGCAAGCCGCAAAAATCTTTTCACGAGTAGCTAATATGCTTTCGGCTTGCGCCCACCTTACGTTTACGTTTATTTATGTCCACCTGCTTATTATAGCAATCCTAAATCAATTATTAAGAGCCTAGTTTGCTTTGCCTCTTGCCTCTCTGCAACTTATACGGTTCAGTCAAAAACAGTGTGAACTCGTACAAAACGAGTTAGAATTGGCAGAGTTTATTTTTGAATTCTGGCTTTATTTCTATTCCTAAAATTTAACTCTTTTGACATTGCCGTATAGTAATGTACTGCAAACAATAAATTGATTCCCAAAAACAACAAAGCTAATAGAAACCGAAAAAAACTCATAAAGGATAACCCCGATGTCATCGTAAATATCGCGAAAATGACTGAGCAAAGAGCAAACCCTGATGCAAAAGAGCTGAGAAATAGCGACTGCACTTTAGACATGATTTTCTTAAAAAACCTATTGGTTTAATTGGGTGATGCAACCAGAAAAGAACTCTAGTTCGGACTCGTTATCCATATATAGCCGAATATCGCAATTCCGCCAAGACTACTTCACTGATGAGATTTTCCTGACAAAGAGCCAAAATACCCCAGAGTAAAGGATTCAGTCTATTTTTTGCCAACATGAAGGGAGTTGAAAGTGCATAAGTAGTTTTTTGCCAGAAATATATTCAGGCAGCAACACTTTAGTATCTACTAGAACTAGGTTAGAAACATGGCACAACTTTTAGGGACTCTCAGCGCTGAGTATTTAGACGGAACTACTGAAAGCGATGTAATTTTTGGGTATCAAGGTGCAGACGATCTGTCAGGATTTGGCGGGAATGATACGTTATATGGCGGTAGTGGCAATGACAATATATATGGTTATAGTGGCGATGACCTCCTATATGGAGGGCAGGGCAATGACCTAATGTTTGGGGATAGTGGTAATGATACTGTATTTGGTGGTGCTGGCGATGACAATATAGGTGGTGAGGCTGGTAACGATTTTGTTTTAGGTGGCGCAGGTGACGACGCTATCTTTGGTTTTGATCTTTTCTCGAATAATCCAGGAGCTGGAGAAATTGATACTCTTATCGGTGGGCCTGGCTTTGATAATTTTTACCTGGGAGCTTTTGATCTCAGTCAATCTGCCTATAGCAGTGCAGGAAATGGAGACTTTGCCTTAATTGTTGACTTCACTGTTGGAATTGATTACATAGTTCTTGCTGAAAACGATAACTATAATTTAGTAGATTTGTCACTCCCTGGATTCGGTTCTGGTGTAGGTGTATTTGTCACTACTGGCGGGCAGAATGAACTGATTGGCTTTTTACCAGGCTCGAAAGCATCTCAACTAAGTTTGAATCGAGATTTCCTCTAGTATAGCTAGGTGCTAGGGGCGAGTGTTGAGGGAAGAGGGGAAAGCTTGACGAAGTAAGGGATTATGAACCAGAGGTAAGAGTTGGAGTTGACCTAACTGCCAAGAAGGTTGCTATATCTCATACCAAACTAGAAAGGTTTGAACTCTATAGAAAAATACAGCCCCCTTTCTTGCAGGGTTCTGTCGCTAGATTTGACCTCAATCAAAGGAATTCCCCACTCAAAGCGAGCTGTAAAGCGATCGCCATATTGCCACCGCAAACCTAAGCCCGCAGATACCAAAGTATTCGGGTCAGGTTCTCCCTTAGAACCGCTATTCCAAGCTCTACCAAAGTCAATAAACGGCGTTAGCTGCAAAATCCCTTTTTTATCGCGGGTACGATAAATTGGATACCTGACCTCAGCGGAAGCAAAAACCCCATTATCCGTCAGCAATAAATCTTGACGATAACCCCGCACAGTGTCTAAACCACCCAAACCAATTTGCTCCAAGGGTACGAGTTCCCCAGCAGCTAACTGTACATCCGATCGCAGCAGCAACAGCGTATCTGGTGCTAGCAAGCGCAAATACTGTGCTTGACCCCGCCAGGCGAGAAATTGACCGTCAGGTTCGGAATTGTTGACACTAGCATCAAAGGCTCCGATTCCGAGACTGAATTGCGATCGCGCCGCAAAAACTTGTCGGGCTCCCCTCTGGGTGTATTCCTGAAAGGCTCTAACTGCAAAAATGCGAGTTCTGCCGCGATCGTCAGATCCGGGTGACAAGGGATATTCTACCCCCAACAAAAAGGTATCGCTTTCTCGCCGAGCAGCACTGAGCCCCAAGGCAATTTCTTGGTTAGGAGTTTGGACTATTGGCTGGCGGTAGGTTAATTCGTAGTCACGGCTTTTGGCTTCAATGTCCAGTTCGTCAAAGGGCGGCTCAATAATATTGCTCTTGCTCCTACTGAGCTGAAAACTGACAGTGCCATTACGCGGATTCACAGGTAGCGTATAGTTAAGCTCCACACTATTACTGCCATCTGTGTTTGTATAAGTCAAACTGGCGCGATCGCCTCGGCCCGATACATTACCTGAGCCAATTTCTGCCCCCCGTCGGAAAGTCCCCACGCTCGGAGAGCGCCCATTATCGGCAAAAATGCGTGAGTTCAAAGTTTTTGCTTCTTTAATCCGCACTTCCAGCAAGTTTAAACCGGGGCGCGATCCTGCTTGCAGCTCAGCGGAGATATTTTGGATCAGGGGGTTGAGTTGCAGCAGTTGCAAAGCTTCTAATAGCCGATTTTGATTCAGAGGAGCTTGAGTAGCGATCGCCAATCGACTTCGTACATACTCAGGATTAAGCCGCTGATTCCCTGCCACACTAATACTTTCTAACCTACCTTCGATCGCCTGAATCTTGACCACACCCCCCGTCATACTTTGAGGCGGAATCAATGCGCCGGAAGTGATGTAGCCTTTGCTGATGTAAAGTTGCGTTACAGCAGAACGAGCTTGCAGCAGTTCGGCAAAAGAGATCGGGCGACCCGTAAAATCTGCTAGTAACTTGTCTAATTCTTCTTTACTGAAGACAGTGCTACCAACCACTTCAAACCGCTCGACTGTCACCGTCCCTGGAACGTTGGGGATTTCTTCACGATCGCCGGGAGCTGGCGTTGAAGGCTGGAGGAGTTCTTCTGGAGGAGGTAAAGGCGACGGTATCGGTAATTCTGGCTGTGGCGGCGGAGTAGGTATCCCAGGGTTGGGAAGCTGAGATACTTGTGAGTTATCTAAGCGTCCAGTTGAGCTGATATCTAGGCTATTGGCAATGTTTTTAGGTGGAATTGCCAGCGGAATTGACGATAATATTCGCGATCGCTCGTCTTCTGGAACCGCCATCATCAGGCTTTGAGATTGCTTCCCCCAGCTCTTGGCAATAGGAGAAACAGCCGGACTTGATGGAATTACAGCGGATTGCAACTCAGTTGAGTACGAAATCTCACCCCCTCTATCGAGCATTCTCCCCTTAACAAGGGTAGGACTGGCGAGAAGTGGACTTTGTGACGATACTTCCGATAATGTGAGGTTGCTTTCAGCAGTTTGAGCTCTTAATGGCTGAGGATAAAAAGCTGTAACTGAGCAGTTACAAAGCAGTGCGACTGTACAATTTATCCTTAAAAAGCCGATGAAAAGTTTCCGGGGCATAGCAGGTGATGTGACAGGAGGCATTTAAACTCTGAGAAGCACCTTGCCCTTGGAGTTTAGCATCTTTGTATTAAATTTTAAGGATATTGTGACAATTACTTACATCTCAGTATTGTTGACAAAATAACAAAGGTGTGATAATTGCCTTCTGCCTTCTGCCTCCTGCCTCTTACCTCCTGCCTTCGGTAGATAGAGACTAGATTTTATTGAGCTGCGATCGCAACTCTTCCAGTTCTGGATCGACAACGGAATTCGACGTGCCAGAAGTTTGACCCGCCGCAGGGAGAGAACCAGTTGTCGCTGGAGCCAAGTTCATCTGTGCCTTCAGAGCCGCCAAATCATCGTCAACGCCACCGCCAGCTTCCAACTTCAGAAACTCTTGTTCCAAACCAGAGCCAGCAGCCAACTCCGCCGATGCACCTGCACGAGCTTCCATCTGCAAGACTTTTTCTTCCATCCGCTCGAAAGCACCCATAGAGCTGCTTGTATTCAGCGAGCCGATCGTGCTATTTAATTGCTCCTGAGCCTTAGCAGCAGAGATACGCGCCTTAAGCATATCCTTCTTGGTTTTAGCTTCGGAAATCTTGCTTTCCAGAGCGATCAAGTTGCGCTTGAGACTTTCCATCTGACCAGTTTGCTGATCCAAACTAGCCTTCAGCGTCGCCGCCGTTTCGGCGTAAGACTTCTTGCGAACCAGCGCTTCGCGGGCCAAAGCTTCATCCCCTTTTTGGAGAGCTAACTGAGCTCGCGATTGCCACTGGTTGGCTTGAGATTCAGCTTGAGCGGACTGTGTCTGAGTGCGTTTTTGAGTAGCGATCGCGCTAGCAACAGCTTGGCGCAACTGCACCAAGTCCTCCTGCATATCAATGATGGACTGTTCTAAAATCTTTTCTGGGTCTTCAGCCTTATTGACCATATCGTTGAGATTGGCTCTCACAACTCGGCTAATGCGATCAAATAATCCCATAACGCTATTTTTCCTTTATTGGGGTTTACGAGGTAGGTGGGAAGGAAGCTCTAGGCATCAGCCTGCGAGCGCGAAATTCTGGCGATCCGATTTTTAAATGAGATTGGTCTCAAGCAACTTTCCCAAGCGCATAAATCCAGTTTAAAGCGATCTTTCTGAGACTTGCAGCAAAGCTCCTTGAAGCTAATTTATCAAGTTTATTTCAGTCCTTTATTAAAGATTCATACATAACTACCCCAGATCCTAACAGATATAGTAGCACGTTCATTATCACCCCACCCTCTGAGCGATTATGGCTCCGCAAGCGAGAGCGTCCTTACCGTGAGGGTAAGTTCTGCAAAGCTAGCCGTAACGCCGCCATCCTGGCGGTATCTTTACCGCTTCTATTCCCTTCTTCCCTTCTTCCCTTCTTCCCTAGCCCTGAGCATCATAGCCCCTAGCCCCTACTCCCTAGCTATACATCACTCGCCCGAAGGCAATTTAGGTGAATTGTTACCAGGCAGTATTTGCGCTTTCATCGCCTCCAACTCAGCATCAACATCGTTCGCTCCTTCCAAGGAGAGAAATTTCTTTTCTAAATCGCTAGTTCCAAGTTCTGCGATCGCCTCTGAGCGAGCTTCCAGTTGCATCACTTTCTCCTCCATCCGCTCAAAAGCGCCTAAAGCACTCCCTGTGTTCAGATTTCCCATCATCTCATTCAACTTCTCAGAGGCCTTAGCCGATCGCGCACGGGCAATGTACATATCTTTTTTAGTTCTTGCCTCCGAAATTTTCCCCTCCAAGACCCGCATATTATCCTTGAGTTTAGTCACAATGCCGCTCTGCTGTTCTAGCTGCGCCTTGATTGCTGTTGCCGTCTCTTGGTAAGATTTCCGCCGCGTTAGAGCTTCCCGCGCCAAATTTTCCTCTCCTTTTTGTAGCGCTAACTGGGCCCGCTGATACCATTCTGAAGCAGCAGACTCAGATTGGGCGCATTGTCGCTCACTACGCTTTTGAGTAGCGATCGCCTGTGCTACTGCCTGTCTAAGCTGCACCAGATCCTCCTGCATATCCATCACGCTCTGTTCCAGAATCTTTTCTGGATCTTCCGCCGCGCCAACCAAACTATTAATATTGGCGCGAATCACTCGCCAGATGCGGTCAAATAATCCCATACGAATTCTCCGAATTTTAAATTTTAAACTTGAGGACTGAGGGGCGGGGGAGTAAATTAAAAATTAAAAATTAAAAATTAAAAATTAAATCTCACAATTTTTAATTTTGCATTCTTTTTTAATTTTGCATTTTTAATTTTTAATTAATTAAGTTACTCCCCTAACTCAGGGTTGATAATATTTAGCTGCAACGCCTTTTTCTTCGAGTTCTTTTACCAAACGCTCGGCTGCTCTAGGATCTTCCAAAGCCCCCATTTGGATCTTGACACCATTTGGGAATTCCCGGACATAGGCATCTGCAACTGCTGTTCGCGCCTGCTCTAAAGATTTTTCATTGCTGTAATCTAGGACTACGTAATAGTAACCATCTTGAGCTTTTACAGGGATGCCAGGATTTGAGACAACGGGCTTTGGTGTTGCTGCTGGGGATGCCGCCGACTTCGCCGCCGATGGTATGGGAGCTAATTGACGGGCGGCTACTGGTGTTGGCGATGGCTTCGGAAGTAGAGCTCTGGTGAGATTGTTAAGGCCCTCGTCGTTTGTATTGGTTGCATTCGCCGGTTCTGGTGGTATTGGGTTAGGTAAACTTACCCCAGCAACGGGCTTGGGAGTAGGCGGTATTGAAGGTTTAGCCGATGGTACAGGAATAGGAATTGGAGTTGGCTTGACATTGCTCAGGGTGCTCAAATCTAGTTCAACAAACTCTTTGGAAGCTAGATTGGGAGCTTTTGGGAGATCCGCCTGATTGCTGCTGTCGGCTGCTGCGGTATTCGCGGGACTTGCGGCAGGGGTGGGACTGCTTTGCTTGAGCCAGCGGTTGAATCCCAGATTAGCCAGAATTGAGGGATTGATGACTGTGTAGCCGAGAGCAATGCAAGATAGCAGGAACAGCAGCATTGAGCTTAATCCCAAGGGTGTAAACAGACTTGCTGTTAAACTTCGTTCTGTTTCGGGTTCTAGTTGTCTCTCGTCTAAACTTTTGAGAAGTTCTTCGCTAGAGGCGAGGTAATCATTGGGCGATCGCTGGTTCTTAGCTGATTTGGCAGATAGGCGATCGCTTTCTGCTGATGTCAAAGTTTGGTCTGCGGCGTTGTCTGCGATCGCTAGTTGTGAGGCTGGCGATCGCGTCTCGAAATGAATAGTTTGTCGCGGCTTCATCTCTGGTGATAATACCGTCTGCTGCTCAGCTAGGTTGTCTGTCGCCGCAGGAGAGATTAAATCTAGGGAGGGACTGGCTGGCTTAGCGCCAAGGCTGACAGATGGAGCTACCCATTGTTGCGATCGCTGTCGTTGCCGCCGATACTGGCTCACTTCTTCTTCCAGGTTTACGTCTAAACAGCCCATAACAGCCTGTAGAGCAGGCTTGATTTGATTTGAGGATAATTTATCCGGTGATTCAACCGAGGAACGCTTACTCATAAAAAAACTCCTACCACCTCTTCATCGATTTTAGAACTTTAAAGTATTGGGTTGCCCTTCCACCAATAGTTACTCAAATCTGACGACTCAGATTTTACCTTGGCTTCCTGTTTCATTTTGGCTACTCGGCTGCTTCGGTGTCCGCGAGCGTAACTTCAGCCTAAACGACGCTTACTTTTTCCGAGAGGACTTGAGCCAGATGGATTGCTGTGTTTAAGTCCCGATTTAACCTTAACTGGTAGTCAACAGTTAGACCAGCATCGGAGGATGGAGACAAAAGACTTAGGTCAAAGGCAGAAGGTAGACAGGAAAAAACTTAGGTAGCCAGCTTTTGGGCGGTCTGTCTCTTATGTTTAATTATGACCTCATCGTTATGAGTTATTTAAAACTAATAACTCATAATTGATAACTGCTCTCTTTTTCGGCCTAAAATATTTGTCATTTACGATACATATTTTTAGAGAAGCGTTTAACTTTTGGCTTGATCCCCATTAGTTTTTTAATGCTTCAGCCTAGCTTCGCTCCTAGTCATGCTCCAGAACTTACTTAGATTATTTCTATATATAACAGAATTATAAATAAATTGTTAAGGTTACTTTTAGCGTGGGGATCGCTCTAAGCGATACAGAATAAAGGATTGGGTACTTTCCGGCATACAAACAGAACATTGCACAATTAAAAGGTGAAGATTATGCGCTAAGGGAATTTTTATGAAAACCTCGTTAACTTCAGCTTGCCGTCACTGTAGGTATTATACGCCAGAAGGAAGACGTGGTGGTGTTTGCCAGCAGCTTAATGTCCCGGTTCAAAGCGCATGGGCTTCTTGTTCTTTGGCGATCCCACCCTTTGCCCCTGTTTGGGAAGAAATAGAAGAGATGGTGATCTCGCAGCAGCACGAAGTGAACTTGCGGGGTGCGATCGCTCTCCCAGTTTCCGAGCTTGAACCCCAGGAACCCGCTCGCTCGGTTCTAGCTAAAATCCCTAGCTAAGGAATAAAGATTAAATTAGTGTTCCCGTTAATTCCCGCTAGAGTTAACAAATCTTTCAATAAATTTTTCCAAGGTGCGGGATTCCCTAGATTTAACCGCCACCAGGACTTTAAATCTTTCTCTTACAAGCCAAGGAGAGTAGAAATTATAAGGCAATAAAATCTATTTGCCTACAATTGGGTGGATGCGTTTTTATAACTTGCGTTCTGGAACGGATGCGTTTGAAATTTAGGATGATAAGAGTTAGACACAAAGCTGATGGCTGGTATTGTCTGCGATCGCGTTGAGAACAAAACAGTCATGGTTGTCGATCTAGGCGCTTGAGGGAAGTTTGATGCTGGACTTGGCTGTAATCTTCGATATGGACGGATTACTAATTGATAGTGAGCCTCTGTGGTGCAAAGCAGAAGTGGAGATATTTAACGCTCTGGGAGTACCACTAAAAGAGAGTATGTGTTCTCAAACAATGGGTTTGCGTATTGATGAGGTTGTCAGTCATTGGTATGCCAGATTTCCTTGGATGGGTGTTAGTCAGTCCGCAGTAGCCGAACAGATTATCAAGCGGGTAAACGAACTGGTAGAAACAATCGGAGAGCCCATGCCAGGGGCGGTGGAAGTAGTGCAACTATGTCAGCAGATGCAGTTGCCTTTAGCATTAGCCACTTCATCTGCCATGAGTTTGGTTCACTCCGCTTTAAATAGGCTAGGTTTGCAAGACGCATTTGATGTCTTAAATTCTGCCGAAACAGAAGAATTTGGCAAACCCCATCCAGCCGTGTATCTAACAACTGCTGCTCGTTTGGGCATACATCCAAGCAAGTGCGTAGCGTTTGAAGACTCCGTTCGGGGTATGAACAGCGCTAAGGCAGCAGGGATGAAATGTATCGTTGTGCCAGCAGTAGAGGAACGAGCAGATCCCCGGTTTGCGATCGCAGATTTCAAGCTAGATTCACTTGAAGCGATTGACGAGTCTTGGCTAAAAAATTTGAGGCTATTAAAAAGCTAGTGCAATTAGCAACCCTACAATAATTTTTTAATTGAGAATTTTGAGAATAATTTACTCTCCTGTTGAAATTGTGCCTATGGGAGCCAAGGAAATTTACGAAAATCGGGCTGGCGCTTTTCCAAAAATGCTTGTTTCCCCTCAGCCCCCTCCTGAGTCATGTAATACAATAATGTGGCATTACCTGCTAGTTCTTGTAGCCCCGCTTGGCCATCGCAGTCAGCATTAAAAGCAGCTTTCAGACAACGAATTGCGATCGGACTTTTATCCAAAATCTCATTAGCCCACTGAATCCCCTCCTGTTCCAACTGTTCCACAGGTACAACACAGTTAACTAAACCCATTGCTTCAGCTTGCACTGCTGTATATTGACGACACAAGTACCAAATTTCCCGCGCTTTTTTCTGCCCCACAATTCTTGCCAGATAACTTGCACCAAAACCCCCATCAAAACTCCCGACTTTTGGGCCTGTCTGTCCAAAAATGGCATTTTCAGCAGCAATTGTGAGGTCACAGATTAGATGCAAGACATGACCCCCACCGATCGCGTAACCTGCAACTAGGGCAATGACAACTTTGGGCATCGATCGAATTAAGCGTTGCAAATCTAATACGTTTAGCCGGGGAATGCCTGCCTCATCTACATATCCCCCCGATCCCCGAACGCTTTGGTCGCCGCCAGCACAAAAGGCGTATTTCCCATCTGTATGCGGGCCAGCACCAGTGAACAGAACAACACCAATTTGACTATCTTCACGGCTATCGGCAAAAGCGTCGCAGAGTTCAAAAACAGTTTTAGGACGAAAAGCGTTACGTTTGTGAGGGCGATTAATAGTAATTTTGGCAATACCGCCGCTTTTGTGGTAAAGGATATCTTCGTAAGTTTTGGCAGTTTGCCATTCAATTTGCATAGGAATAGGGACAGGAG
>NZ_JAQMUA010000047.1:0-13750 GCF_028330895.1 Kamptonema animale CS-326
ACCTGTAACTCATAGAAGAAGATGGTTGCGGCGAGCGCCCACCTTACAATTTATAGCGTTTATTTATGTCCACCTACTTATAATCAAGGGTCAAATTGAAGAAACCGGGTTTCTGTGAAAAATTATTGTTTTCTCAATAAAATATTTATGAAGAAACCCGGTTTCTGGCGATCGCTCTCCAGAGTTCTACTTGATAGTTTCTTTGGCTTTCACTTCAACGTTAGATGCTTCTATTCCTACTCCTTGTAAGGAATCTTTGCGACTAAAGATTTGAAAGTAGAGAGAAACGAAGAATTCTTTGAGGGGAAAAATGAGCAATGTTAAGGGATTAATGGTGACGATGATGTTACGATGATCCGATTTAGCTTTTTTGACTATTTGCTTAGCTACCCAGTCTGCGGACATGATGCCGATGGGATTGAGATTGCTTTTAAAGGGGCCTAAAATTAGTTTGCGGATGACGCAGGGAGCGTCTAGGCGGCGCAATGTTACTAAGTCTCCCAAGGCACGTTTGCTAAGTTCGTAGAGGGGGCTAACTGCTGGAATTACTTCAGCTTCTGAGGTGTTTACCCAGATTTCTTTACGTGCGATGTCTTCGTTTGTGCGGACGGTGGTGAGGAATAATTCGATGAGTCTGAATGCTGAGAAGGTGTTGATTTCGTAGGAGTTGGCGATCGCGTCTTTTGTTCTGTCGCCGTGTACGTTGATCCCGTGATTAATGACTAGAATATCAACTTTTTCTAGCAATTCTCCTAAGTGGGACTCTTGACTTATTCGCCAATTTATAGTAGTGATAGGCAACTCTTCACCGTCTAGATTCAAGCTTAGGGTTTGCGTTCCCGATGTGAGGGCGATGACTTTGGCTCCCGCTTTGTGGAGTTGCGTCAAGAGTTCGCGACCTAGCGTCCCAGAGGCCCCAGTGACGGCGATGGTTTTGCCTTTAAGGGAAAGTGCTGTACCCATGAGTTTGTCTAGTAGGGTGATTGTACCGCAATAGTAAGCATTTTGGTTGTCAAAGTGGTGCCGCCAGTGATAGGGACGGTTGACTAACCAGCTAGAGGGTGGGGTGAGGAAGTCGCCTGGTTGATGAGTTAAGTCGGTGAGTTCGCCTGCACCTTTGAGGCCATAGCCACGCGCGATCGCACTTAGCAAGAAACCTAATGTGTAGGTACAACCGACGAGAGCCCAGGGGTGAAAGTTTGGGGTGGTGATGTAGGCTACACCCCATAACAGTAAGCAACTAGACAGCATTACTAAGGCTTCAGGCACGTCATTACGCCAATGAGCTTGTTGGTAAATGCAATCGTTGACGGGGGTTAAATTGGGCCGAAAGACGCGGTGATGCCATACGTGCAGCCGATAGAGGGGGGGGTAAATATGGGCCAGGAAGTGGTAAAGGTCTCGCACTACTTCTGCTAATAGTACAGAACCTAATCCCCAAGCTGCTGCTATCCAATAATTTGTCATGGTCACACCGATTTTAAATTTGAGATATTACATATCATTTTGGAAGATAACTTAAAATGGGTTTTCTGGCTAGGGTATTAATTGACTTAAGCGTTTTAATATTTGCAAAACGCTGTACAATTCATTAGGTTGATTGCGAATTACGAATTCGTCAGATGTCGCGTACTGCGGAATTTCTCCTCTGAGTAACTTGACAAAAGTGAAGTTAGCACCCGTAGTGATTAAGCCAAAAGTAGGAGTTTCTGGATTGGGGTCTGCTAGCATATAAGCCAAGAGTTGTGCTAGTCCTTCATCAACTGAGAATGAAAGTTGTTTGGATTCTATGACTGTCACCCAAAAGTTTTTTTTCAAGATTAATATATCTATTCTACCTTCGATGATTCTTCCTTCATCTTCCTCCTGAATTTGAATTGATTTTTCTGCTCTGATGTGAAAAGGAGACACAAAAAAACCAGCAATAAACAAAATGGGGCTGACTATAGTTAGTTTAACGACAGTTTCTCGTAAAGGGGGATAGTCCAGTAAGTTAAAATATCCCTCTTGAACTCGATCTAGCTGTTGTTTTTCTATGTCAGTTATTTCTGGTAAGTTTTCTTGCCATTCTCGAAAAAATTCTGGATTGCGAACTCGCTGAAGTCCAAACTTATCGATTAAATCGCGGATGTTAATATCTTTTGCTTGGAGTTTTTGAATCATAGTCTCTCACTTCGGCTAATAAATCATTGGATCTCCATCCATTATAGCTAATAAATTTACTTTCACTAGAGCTTCAATTTCCACAGCCGTGCATATTCCAATACTGGCTCTAGCTTACCTTGTTTTTGCTCAATAGCTAAGCGGAATTTTTCCGAAGGCCGGAACACGAAGGAATCCGCATAGTCTCTAAGCAAATCAAAGTTATAGGACTCGCTCAACAGCAGCAATTGCACATCTTTATCAAGTAAATAGCTTAAAGATATCAAATCACCCATATTAGTGAAATCATCGCCACTATCAGCAATTACTAATTGGGGCTTGCGAGAGGTTGTATTGAGTGTATTTTTATTGATAACTCTGGCAATTTCTGCATTATAATAGCTTAAGTCTTTGTTCCACCAAGTATCAGAAAAAGCGCTAACTGTACAAGATACTATACTAGCCGTGAACACGGCAGCCAAAACAACTCGCCAGAGTCGTTGTGAAGTTTGAATTTTAGTTGCCAATAAGTAACCAACTGCTAGCTGGATTCCCGGAAAACAGGATACTAGGTAGCGGCTGACAGCAGACCGCTTACCACCTAAAATGATATCTGGCAGGGCAAGTATGAGAAAAGGGACAAAAGCTGATGTGAGAATAAATAGGGTAGTTGAACGGCTAGTGTGATGGTAGATTTGGTAAATTGCCCCAATAATTAGGAGCAGAAAGGGCAGCCTTAGTAGATAAGTCCAGACACTATCAAAGCCAAAATCTAGGTCTACAAATATGGCTGTAAAACTGAGTAACCAAAGCTTTAGAAGGTAAATAAAGCCGGGTGATAAGTGAGTCCATTTTGTCGTATCCGATGCCCGTTGAAAATTAGTTATGAGTACGAATAGCCAAGGGATATAAAGAATGATTGCAGCGATTACTGCTAATAAAAATTGAGAAATATAGGAGTTTTTACTTGAATTGAATACACCCCTTCCTAATCCTCCCCTTGGTAAGGGAATAGTTCCTGATAGAGCAGGTGAGGTTTTGTAATCAATCGAGCTGAAATCTCTTGTATTTACATCACCTTGGCTTGAGGAATTATTAATAAATAATCGACGACAAATAAGGAACGATCCTTGTCCAATCAGTGTGAGAGCAAAGAAAGGATGGGCATATAAACCGAGGGAGATCGAGAGTGCATAAAAGCCCCAGTTTTTCCAACTCTGTAAGCGCATTGCTCTTAGTAGCAACCAACTACTACCAATAACTGTTACTGCCAACAAGCTGTACTGTCTTGCCGTCTGAGCATATAAGATATCAAAAGGAGATAAAGCTATAAAAGCTGTTGCCAATAACGCCACCAAATGTGAGGAAAACAGTTCCCAACTCAAGGCGTAAATTAGGGGAAATGCTAGTAAACTTAATAATGCTGCTAAGCTGCGAGATGCTGTTAAAGAACTCCCAAAATGTTGCATCCAGAAACGAGCTAGGAGAAAGTATAATGGGGGATGTTGCGGATCTTCAGTTACCAATGAGTAAATTGTATCGGCGGCTGTACTTTCTGGTTTCAATCTTTGGTATTTATGCAATTCCGAGGCTGCGATAATGCGGTTTTGAAATAAGTTATTATCAATTTCTTGACGGGTGAATCCAGCCGCTCGCATTGATGTATAAACTTCATCATGCCAGTATAATTTATGGTCGATTTTAAAGAAGCGAAATCCTATACCTAAAAGGATGATGATTACTAATAAAATAATTACCAACAGAAGATGATTTTTGCTAATAGCTCGATCGGGTGTAGATGCCATACTTACTCTAGTAGTCGGTGAGTAGATGATATTGTAGCAGCGATAGCTGGTATCGGAATGATATAATTCAAACCTCAAACAAAATTGCGTTAAAAAGTTCTACAAGTTTCAATTCAGAAAATACTGGCAAGTTTCATCTGCTGACTAGAAAATTTAGGATATAAATGTTTCAATCGGCACAGATGTTTTGCCATCAACAGGACTTACGCACCCAACCAAAGAAACCGGGTTTTTTGACGAAAATACTTAGTTTTTACTCACAGATTCTCTCACAAACCCGGTTTCTGGGACGACCTGCGTAAGTCCTATATCACTATCAATTTAGATCGAGCATATCAAAAAGTTGACTAGCAACTTTTTGATTTCTTGAAATTATGCTGTTAATTCCCTAGCATTTGCAACTTGTATAAACTCGCATACAGTCCATCTTGCTCTAACAATTCATCATGGTTTCCAGACTCTACTAATTGTCCTCGCTTCAGGACTAAAATTCTGTCAACATTGCGAATTGTCGATAGTCTGTGAGCAATAATGATAGCTGTCCTACCGACAAGCATCCGATCTAATGCCTCCTGAATTAAAGCTTCTGTCCCGACATCTAAGCTAGCTGTTGCTTCATCTAGCACCAAAATTTCAGGGTCGCGAATTGCCGCACGAGCGAAAGCTAATAACTGCTTTTGTCCGCCGGAAAGATTGGTTCCCCGCTCCCGCAATTGAGTGTTATAACCTTGAGGTAACTGTTCAATTAAACTAGCTACATTCGTCTTTTCTGCTGCTGCTTGGATTTCCTCAATTGAGTAAGTTTCACCAAGGCTAATATTACTTTTGACATCGCCAGCGAAGAGAAAACCGTCTTGCAGAATCACGCCTATGTGCCGCCTTAGTTCTGCTTGAGGTAACTCTCGAATATCGATACCATCAACAAGAATGCGGCCGCTAGTGGGTTCGTAAAGACGACAAAGGAGGCGGATAATCGAACTTTTACCAGCTCCAGTCGGGCCAACTAAAGCGACTTTTTCACCGGGACGGATGGTAAAATCTAAATCTTTGAGTACGTATTCATCTTGTTTGTACGCAAACCAGACCCGATCGAAACTAATTTCACCACTTTTAGAATTAGTAATTGATAATTGCTGATTATCTTTTTCTTTCCTGACGGGATCGCGAATCTCTATGGGTTCATTAAGAATGTCATTGATGCGTTCAACAGCAGTAAATCCTGCTTGTAGGGAGGTAAACTTTTCTGCAAATTGCCGTAAGGGATCGAAGAGGCGCTGAGCAAATAGAATAAAGGCAGAAAGTGTGCCAAAATAGAGATTACCTTCTAAAACACTTTGACCGCCCATCCACAAAACGGCTGCGATCGCGACTAATGCAATCCACTCTAATGTAGCAGATACAGCCGAATCGTAAAAGATGGTTTTATCAACTGCATCAATATAGCGACGGTTGGTAGTGCGAAATAATTCGGAGTTGAACTGTTCGCGGCGAAATAATTGGACTACGCCAATACCACTTAGGTTTTCTTGCAGTTGTGAATTTAGCCCAGAAAGTTCTTCCCTCGCTTTATAATTCTCTTGGCGGTACTGCTGTTGAAAATATATAATTAGTGCGGTGACTGGGATCATCATTAATACTAGCATTAAAGCCAGTTGCCACTGCAATGTAAACATCGCTATGGCAATCACTACAATCGAAAATAAATCGCTAACAATTCCAATCGCCCCTGTGGAAAATACATCTCCCAAAGCTTCTACATCGCTGGTGAGGCGAGTAATTAATTTACCTACAGGAGTTCGGTCAAAAAATCGCACTGCTAAAGAAAGTACATGATCGAATAAATCATTGCGAATATCTGTGGTGATTTGCTGACCTAATTTAGTAACTAGATAGCCTTGAAGTGATTGCAAACCTAGACGCAAGGCTATTGTTAATAGCAATAGTACACCTAGAAAATTCAACCCTTGGGATAAAGGCATTCCTTGCAAAAATTTATAGGTAGGTTCTGACCGAATTAGCGAAATTGCCTGCCCGATGACGATGGGTTGAATTGCTCCCGATACTGATAGGGGTACTAATAAGAAAATGGAGATTGCTAACAGGCGTTTGCTACGAAGGGCATAAGGTATTAGCCGCTGGAATAATCGCCAGTCTGTTTCACGGGGCGAGTTGTTTTTGGAGCTGTCTTTCAGGGGTGATAAGCTGGTCATTTAAAATCTATGCAGTAGTTTGGCAAAAAAGCACGCTTTTCTAATGTAGAGCTGGAGGTTATATTGCGCTCCTTGAAGAAATAGAGATTTATATTGTATCTCAAAATTGTGATCTCGTGCAGAGTCTATCATTTTAGTTGAAAATTACAATACCTTGGTAAGAGTGTCAAAATAAGTTTTGGGGGTGGGTATTGCCCACCCTGCTAAGTTTATACTGGGGTAAGAATTTGGGCTCTGAGTTTTTTAATCAACTCATCAAAATCTCCCACATTTAATCGATAACTCAAAGGATGAGCAATCAAATAAGCTGTACTCTCAAACAAAACTTCAATCTCAATTAAGCCATTTTCCCGTAGAGTGCGACCTGTGGAAACTAAATCAACAATTGCCTCGGACATCCCCGTAATTGGCCCTAATTCAACGGAACCATAAAGGGGTACAATTTCCACAGGCATATTCAAATTGTGAAAATGTTCTCTAGCACAGTAGACAAATTTAGAAGCAACTCTACCGTGAGGGGGCAATTCCACAGTCCGCCGATAAGGACTAGATTCTTTCACTGCTACTGATAGCCGACATTGACCAAATTTTAAATCAATTAAGTTAGCAACTTTTGGTTTTTTCTCCCGCAAAACATCATAGCCGACAATTCCGACTTGAGCTTGACCGTATTCTACATAAACAGGTACATCTTGAGCTCTTACCAGTAAAGCTTTAGCTGTATTGGTGGGGTCAGAAATTTGAAGTTGGCGATTAGATGAATCTAGAAAAGCACTGAAGTCTAATCCCACAGATTGCAACAGCCGAATGCTGTCAACTAATAAAGCGCCTTTAGGAAGTGCAAAGGTAAGCATAGGAATTTTTGATGGCAAGTAAGTCAATTTTGGATCGGCGCGATGCCTACGGCTGGCTACGCCTACGCAGCTTAGCGTCAGCAGCTTTTACCGAAACTACAATAACACGGATAACTGACTAATAAATAAATTTTCTAGCTCTTGCGGTAACAGTTTTTTCTGGATATATTTAGATGTAGTCACTTTTGTTAAAGGTGGTTTATATGCAAAATAATCAAGAACCAAAAGACTTTCACACGATAGATGCGAGTGTTCTGAAAAACATTACAGTCGAAGAAATCATTTCCGGTGGCGGCGTTGATCCTGAAGAGATCGACTATACCGTACAAGTACCTACTGTCAATCAACAGATAACCCACAGCACCAGAGAGGCTTGGTTTCAGGTGGAATTTGGCGGAATGATTCCGCCACTTTCAGAAGACGAAATTTCCCAACACCGGGGTACTTTGGGCGGCTGTTAACGGGTTACAATGATAAATATGCAGACGATCGCGAACAGGAGCGATCGTCTAGATAATATATTTTTGCTATCAGGGAGAAAGATTAATATTGTGAGACTTACCAATTACCAATTATAGAAGAAGGGACTAGGGGCTAGGGAAAGAAGGGGAGAGGGGGAGATGGGGAGGTATATCCCCAATTACCAATTACCAATTACCAATTACCAATTAAAAATTAAAAATCTACATGAAAATTCTATTAGTTGATGATGAAATTGAGCTGACCGACCCTCTAAGTCGAGTGCTAACTCGCGAAGGTTATGAGGTTGATGTGGCTGATAATGGAGCAACAGGAAGTGAGTTTGCTACCCAAGGAAACTACGATTTACTGATTCTAGATTGGATGTTACCAGGAAAAACGGGATTAGCAATTTGTCAAAAATTGCGGTCGGAAGGTCGGGCTACACCTGTGTTATTTCTGACTGCAAAAGATACTCTAGACGATCGCGTTCAGGGACTCGATGCAGGTGCTGATGACTATTTGGTGAAACCATTTGAATTGCGGGAGTTGTTGGCAAGAGTTAGAGCTTTGTTGCGGCGGCCTTCGATTTTAGAAACAGGTTTGTCGAGCTTTTCTGGAGATAGCAACCGTTTGCAGGTTGCCGATTTAGAACTAGATTTTGAAAATCAGTTAGCTTATCGCCGAGGGAGAACAATTGATTTATCAGAAAAAGAATGCCAGCTTTTAGAATATTTGATGCGCCATCCCGGTCAACTATTGACTCACGAACAAATTCACCAATATTTATGGCCAGAGGGGGAAAAACCGAGTAGCAATGTATTGGCAGCCCAAATTCGTTTATTGCGTCGAAAGATTGAAGCCGCAGGCGATTTGCCCCTGATTCATACTGTGTATGGTAAGGGATATCGATTAGGAGAAGGAAGCTAGTTTGTTAACGGGACTTACTCAAATAGGACTTACGCTCATGGCTCCAGAAACCTGGTTTTTGAGAGAATCTGTGAGTCTAGGCGAAGTATTTTCGTCAAAAAACCCGGTTTCTTTCCGGGTGGCGTTACCTAGTCAATCATCAAATTTATTAAGTTAATTTTTACTTACTTATTAAGGTGATGATTGTGACTTCTGGGGGACAAAATAACCTTCCCGGTAAATATGTTCCTAAACCACGATTAACATAAAGTAAGTTGCTGCCAACTTGATGCAATCCACTGGCCCATTCCCAATGATTAACTACTCGCTCTCCCATTGAAAAATAAGAGATTCTACGCTTCACTGATTTAGGAATCATACGGCTAATTGAGTCTATCCAGATTGATACAGGCCCGAGTCCGGGAATGACGATTTGACCGCCGTGAGTGTGACCGGATAGTTGCAAATCTATGCGCCACTTTTGCAATTTTTCAGCACTATCAGGATTGTGGGATAAGACAATGCGAGGGATATCTGGATTTATTGATGCCATTGTATCGTCTGGTAGGAAATTGCGATCCCACAAATCCGCTAAACCAACTAATGCTAATTCTGAGCCTAAAGGATAGACTGTTTGATTATATAATACTTGAATTCCGATGTTAGTTAAAGCGTTAGTAACTTCTGTTTTTGCCCCTTGGTAAAAGTAGTCATGGTTGCCAAGTATGGCATAAATTCCGGCGCTACTTTGTAGGTTTTTAAGTTGTTGGACGAGGCCGTGAATGGGTTGGGGTTCATCCGTGATGTAGTCGCCTGTTAAGAGGATTAGGTCTGGTTCTGCTTGGTTAGTAGCGGCGATCGCTTGTTGCAGTAAGCGATCGGATAGTCGTCGGCCGTCGTAGTGGAAGTCTGTAAGCTGTACGAGTTTGGTTCCTGCGAGTTTTGCTGGGAGGTTGGCGATCGCTATGGTTAAGCGTTCGACTCGCAGTTTGCCTGTTAATAACCTGTGCATGAATGGGAGGTTTTTTGACGGGGCCGACTATAGCTTAGCAAACGGGCGGAGAGAAGCGCGATCGCTTCTCACTTATCCTGCAACCAATTTGTTAAATCAGCCGCGCTAGAAAAGTCTAATAATGCCTCACCCAAATCCTCTAATTGAGCGATAGATAACCTCTGAATTTGTTCCTGTATTTCCAAGTCAATAGCACCAATTCGACGGGTAACTAGACGTATAATTAGTGCTGATTCTCCCTGTTGTATTCCTCGTTGAATCCCTCGCTCAATCCCTAGCTGAATCCCCTCTTCCATCCAACTGGTGACAATTTCCATAACTCCCTCCTGTTGCGTTAATTCAAGTTTAGCAAATTCAGCATCAAACTCCTCTTTTTCCTCTGGACTTAACTTGAGGTAAGTATCAATAAATCCAGAAATTAACTGCACTTGTGCTGGATTCAGCCCTAAACTCGATAGTAAGCGCAAAGATGCTAGTTTAACAGTCGGACGTTCCCGATCTAACTTCTGCATTTTAGCCATCAATGCACTTGCTACGGGATTGCGCTGATTCTCAAAATCTCGCCACTGAAGGCGGTTAAGCTGAATGGCGCGATAGTTAAATTCTAATACAATAAAACCGGGAAATTCAACCCGATGAAAATTTGGCGCTGCTAGTTTAGGCTCATCGTAGGAATAAATGACGACGGGATAAACTGGCACACCATGTTTCTCGTACAGACGGGCAAAGTAGCGAAACATTCGTTTGCCAAACTCTGCTTCAGAACGTGCTTGGTGTTCGAGATGAATGATAAAGTATGATTCTTGACCCCTAAATTGGGCTTTCACTACTAAATCAGCTTGATATTTCTCCCCAGATGTGACATCGGTAAATATTTCGGGATTTAGAAACTCCAAGGAATCAGGTTCTAATTCTGCCGAAACATCTGGCAAAAACAGCTCCACAAATTCTTTAAAGAAGGTGGAGAGGAGTTCTTTAAATAAACGGTCGTGGTCGATCATAAAATTATGATAACATATCTGGATGGTAAAATCACGATCGGCTGCAATCGGCTCTCACTTATGTTAAAGATATTAAAAAATCCCCCCTTTAAAACAGCAGGGGGTTAGTACAATCGCAACGATTTAACTTTGTTCAACTGGGGTAGTTTTACTTACTGTCTGACCATCCTCAGAAGATGGGAAAAATTTCTGAGTTACCCAATAAGTTACAATGTGTGATATCAATCCCATTGGGCCAGCAAATAAAGATAAAGCTAGGGAATGGATAGTCCAAACTCCTGTTCTTTGTCCTTCCCAATAAATCCACCGACCAACAAACAAATCCATCACTAAAAAATGTATCCAGCCCGTTGCTGTAGCTTTTTCATCTGCAAAAAATCGGGCAATATCTGCTAGTTTGGGATTCGAGAGCGCCGCCGCGTTTTCAGGAGTAATAGAAGTGATGAACAGATATATATACAGAACCGCTAACACGACAAATGGGATGAAGGAATTCATAACTTTGCGGGTAATTCCCCAGTTAGGCAGTAAAATCATTAATGCCCAGAAGGGTAGTACAAAGATGTTCGCGGCGTTGAAAATTTGCTCTGCTGTCATAGCTAGTTGTTGACTCCTGCGAGGAATATAATATTACTAGAGCTGTTAAAAATACTTTACCATGAATGAGCAAGATTTTACAGATTGGTGTTTGAATAAAGGAAATCTTTCCGCAGGGGCTAGATATACTGTGGATTTACTTTTGCAAGTAAGTGAAGTTTCTGACTGCAAGCAAGCTGGGGAATTTTTGGCAAATCTTACAGAGCTTAATCTTAAACGTAGTCAAGTTAATGATATTAGCCCTCTTTCCTCTTTGACTAGGCTAACTACGCTGAATCTGGGTAGCAATTCAATATCAGATATTAGTCCTCTCAAATCTCTGAGTAACCTGACAACACTAATTCTAGATGTCAATCAAATATCAGATGTTAGTCCTCTGGAATCTCTCACAAATCTTACTGAACTTGTCCTTGATACTAATCAAATATCCGATATTAGCCCTCTGGCTAAGTTAACTAAGTTAACTACACTTATCCTTTTTGACAATCAAATATCCGATATCAGTCCTCTGGAATCTCTAACAAACTTAACTACTCTCGTTCTCTACAATAATCAAATTAATGATATTAGTTCGCTTGCAGGGTTAACAAATTTGACTACTCTCTATCTTTATGAAAACCAAATCTCAGATATTAACCCTATTGCCAACCTAAAAAAACTTAAGAATCTACTAATTTTTAGTAATAAAATATCAGACTTGAAGCCGTTGGCATTTCTAACTAATCTTACTAAGCTGGTACTCTTTAATAATCAAATCTTAGATGTCAGTTTCCTATCTTCCCTGATTAATTTAACTGAGCTTAATCTGGGGAATAATCAAGTGTCAGATGTTAGCCCACTTCAATTTTTAACTAATATTTCTGAGCTTTATCTGTTCAATAATATGATTGATAATGTGGTTCCTTTGCAATCTTTGACTAATTTAACTTGGCTGGATCTATTTAATAACCAAATATCAGATGTAGATCCTCTTCAATCTCTTAATAAGCTGTCTTTTCTAGATCTGCGCCGCAATCCGATCGCGAACAAAGTTTGTCCTGTGAATCCAGATACTATCTGCCGATTTTAGCTATTTTCTGACTTACAAAAATTGCGCTGTCTGGCCCGGCGATAGCAATGTGTTAGCACATATAATACCAGAGGCGGCAACAGCAGGAACGCCAATTCCCGGCATAGTGCTATCACCGACGCAGTATAAACCGCTGATGGGGGTGTGGGGCCCTGGAAATGTGCCTTTGCCGGCGGCGATCGCGGGCCCGTAAGTTCCTTGATAGCGTCGCAAAAAACGGGCGTGAGTTAGGGGCGTGCCAATTATTTCTAGGACTATGCGCGATCGCACATCGGGTATAATTTTTTCTAAGGCTTGGAACAGAGACTGCGATCGCTCAAGTTTTCTCTGTTGATAAAATTCGTCCCGTTTCCAGTCTGCAAAGGGTTCCAGCGTGTAAGCGTGAATGGCATGGTGTCCAGGCGGGGCCAGGTTTGCATCCCAAACTGAAGGAATTGAGATCATGCAAGTGTTCCCAGGTGCGGCGATATCCACGTCGCGATCCCGGACAACTACGTGATGGCCCGTCAAACCCTCCAAACCATCCCCCCGAATGCCCAGATGCAGGTGCATGAAGCTGTCTACAGCGGGCGTAGCTAGGGCATTCTGGCGGTAAGAGGCGGGCAAATCTTGCGATCGCAACAATTTAGTGCAAGTATCCCAAATCGTCGCATTCGAGATGACAATCGGTGCTTTGAGGATTTCACCGCCGCGCAATTGGACTCCCGTAACTTTGCCAGATTCTACCAAAATCTGCTCTACGTGAGCGTTTAAGCGCAATTTTCCGCCCCAACGGGTTAAACCTCTGACCAAAGCATCGACGATCGCGGCGCTGCCACCGATGGGATACTCTATTATAGACCGCGATCGCTCCCCAAACATAAAAGCCATCTCTGGCGCGATCGTCCCCTCCGCCTTCAAACCCGATAGCAGAAAGCATTCTACATCAATTAACCGTCGCACCCAAGGATCGCGCACCTCCCGATCCGCCAACTGTCCAACGGAATTGCCGATCGCACCTATAAGTGGCAATAACTTCAATAAAGACGGCCAATATCGCGTTAATAACAGGGGAATTAATTGCCAATCAGCCCGCAGCGCGATCGCTGGAATCCCTTCTAAAGCGTCGTAAATAGTCAATAAACTTTGTTGAAATTGCTCTAATTCCCTCGCGCCTTCAGGTGTAAACTCAGCCACAGCTTGTAAATAGCGATCGCTATTCCCATAAACTGGCAAACTTCCCTCTGGAAAATGATAATATCCCAGCGGATCGTAGGCGATCGCTTCTATCGATTCTCCCAAAATATCCAACACTTGGCGCAAAGGATTGCGCGAATTGCGATCGGTCAAACCGCAGTAAAACGAAGGGCCAGAATCAAAGTGAAAACCTTGGCGCGAGAAACTATGGGCCGCGCCACCAGCAATGATATGACTTTCGCAGGCGATCGCGCGTTTCCCGCACCTCGCCAGCATCGCCGCAGCGACTAATCCACCAATACCACTACCAATCGCGATCGCATCAAAATCTTCCATCAATCAAAACCTTTGAGATTTAATATCTAAGTAAATCCACTTAAGAGGACTAATGAATTTGACAGTTTTCTTCAGTCCTCTTCAGAGGACTTAAGCTTTGAGACAGAGGTTTTAACCCCTGTCAGACTGAGAATTTGACGTTAAGTTGACACCAATCCCCTCTTCCTTCTTCCTTCTTCC
>NZ_JAQMUA010000048.1:0-3192 GCF_028330895.1 Kamptonema animale CS-326
CCTAGCCCCTAGCCCCTTCTCATACGTGCTCGTCGAGCATTGCCGCTAACTTTTGCTTAGTAATAGCGCCCTCGTAGACGGCAACCACCTCAGAGCCCTTAAAGAGTCTGAGAGCTGGCACTCCTTCAACCTTGTACTGCTTAACAGCAATGGGATTGGGGTCTATTTCCATCTTAACGACCTTGAGGCGATCGCTATAGTTGGAGGCTACCCAGTCCACAGAAGGTGCAACCAACTTGCAAGGGCCGCACCAAGCAGCCCAAAAATATGCTAAAACAGGTTGCTCTGCTTTCAAAACTTCGGTTTCAAATTGCTCGTCGCTAATGACTAAAACGCTGCTGCTCATGGCTCTCCAATCTGACAGTACCGCTGGAAACACACCGATCTCGGACTGTATATTATATCACTTATGTCTCGATTCCTCAGTTTTCCCCGCCAATCCATAGTCAGCAGCAAAACTTAACACAAACTGAAGTAAACCCCAACGTTAACGAGATCCCCGCCTCTGATAGACTTTAACACTGGGAGTGCTAGAGAATACAGGCACGGACGACTTAATTGGGAGGATATACTTCGTGGATAATGTAATCGGTTTAGAGATTATTGAGGTAGTTGAGCTGGCTGCGATCGCGTCATCTCGCTTGATGGGTAAAGGCGACAAGAATGAAGCCGACCAGGTAGCCGTAACAGCTATGCGCGATCGCATGAACAAAATTCATATGCGCGGTCGCATCGTCATCGGCGAAGGCGAACGCGATGATGCTCCCATGCTTTATATCGGCGAACAAGTCGGCATTTGCACCCAGGAAAATGCCAAAGATTTTTGTAACCCCGATGAACTGATGGAAATTGACATCGCCGTTGACCCCTGCGAAGGCACTAACCTAGTGGCCTACGGTCAAAACGGGTCAATGGCAGTGCTGGCAATCTCCGAAAAAGGTGGTTTGTTTGCAGCGCCTGATTTCTACATGAAAAAGCTAGCAGCTCCAGCAGTTGCCCGCAATCATGTAGATATTAATAAGTCAGCTACCGAAAACCTGAAAATTATTTCAGATTGCATGAATCGCGCCATCTCCGACTTGGTGGTGGTGGTAATGGATCGCCCTCGGCACAAAGACTTGATCAATGAAATTCGCGAAGCAGGTGCAAGAGTGCGCTTGATCAGCGACGGCGACGTTTCTGCTGCAATTTCTTGTGCATTTTCCGGTACAAACATCCACGCACTGATGGGAATTGGTGCTGCACCTGAAGGCGTGATCTCAGCAGCGGCGATGCGCTGTTTGGGCGGTCACTTCCAAGGTCAGCTTATCTACGATCCAGACGTTGTAAAAACTGGCTTGATCGGTGAAAGTAAAGAGGGTAATCTTAAGCGGCTGAAAGAAATGGGTATCACAGACCCAGACAAGGTTTACAATGCCGAAGAGTTAGCATCTGGCGAAACAGTCTTGTTTGCAGCCTGCGGCATCACTCCTGGTACACTGATGGAAGGTGTACGCTTCTTTGCAGGCGGCGCACGCACCCAAAGCTTGGTAATTTCTTCTCAGTCAAAAACAGCTCGGTTTGTGGATACAATCCATATGTTTGATGAACCGAAGGCACTGCAATTGAAGTAATTGTTAGTTGTTAGTTGTTAGTGGTTAATTGTTAATGGTTAGTTGTTGATGGTTAATTGTTAATGGTTAGTTGTTGATGGTACGCTAGTAGTTGTTGGCTATTGCTGACCATCAATAATTAACAGTTAGCAAGCATCAATAATTATTAATCAACAACAGTCATCAATAATTAGCAGTCAACTAACAACCAACGACTAACAACTAACAACTAACAACCAACCATTAACAAATTAGCAATTAACCATTAGCAATTAACCATTAGCAAATGAATATTGCAGTCATAGGTCTTAGCCATAAAACAGCGCCAGTGGAAGTTCGGGAAAAACTGAGCATTCCCGAAACAAAAATAGAAAGCGCGATCGCACAACTTTGCGGTTATCCTCACGTTGAAGAAGTTGCTATTCTCAGCACTTGCAATCGGTTAGAGATTTATATAGTCACCAGTGACACAGAACCGGGAATTAGAGAAGTTACTCAATTTCTATCTGAGTCGAGCAAATTGCCTCTGGTTTCTTTACGACCTCACTTGTTCATGTTGCTGCACGAAGATGCAGTTATGCACCTGATGCGAGTTGCCGCAGGACTCGATAGCTTAGTGCTGGGAGAAGGGCAAATTTTAGCTCAGGTGAAACAAACTCATAAACTCGCACAGCAGTATAAAGGAATTGGTCGCATTCTAGAACGCTTGTTTAAGCAGGCGCTCACAGCAGGAAAGCGAGTTCGCACAGAAACTAGCATTGGTACTGGTGCTGTTTCTATTAGTTCTGCGGCGGCGGAACTAGCTCAAATGAAGGGCAAAAATTTAGCCTCTAGTAAGATAGCGATTCTCGGTGCTGGTAAAATGTCCCGGCTTTTGGTGCAGCATTTGCTATCAAAAGGTGCTAGCGAAATTTCGATTATCAACCGTTCTGTGCGGCGCTCGGAAGAGTTGGCAAGTCAATTTAAGGAAGCGCCATTGCACCTTTATCCGCTGTCGGAAATGATGCAAGTTATTGCTGCGTCGGATTTGGTTTTTACCAGTACAGCCTCAACAGACCCGCTGTTAAATAAAGCTAAATTAGAAGCAGTTTTAGGTCTGAGTCAGTCTTTAATGTTGGTGGATATTTCGGTTCCGCGTAACGTTGATGCTGATGTTAATGACTTGCCGAACGTGAGAGCGTTTAATGTAGATGACCTGAAAGCTGTTGTAGCTCAAAATCATGAAACTCGCCGCAAGATGGCTCAGGAAGCTGAGGGTTTATTAGAAGAGGAAATAGCAGCGTTTGATGTCTGGTGGCGGAGTTTGGAGACGGTTCCAACTATTAGCTGCTTGCGGGATAAGATTGAATCGATTCGCGAACAAGAGTTAGAAAAGGCTTTATCCCGTTTGGGTTCTGAATTTGCAGAAAAACATCAAGAAGTGATTGAGGCTTTGACTAGGGGGATTGTAAATAAGATTTTACACGATCCGATGGTGCAGTTGCGAGCACAGCAAGATATTGAGGTGCGCCGCCAAGCGATGCAGACTTTGCAAACGCTTTTCAATCTTGATGTGGGTAAGCAGTTCAGTTAAATGTAGTAGAGTGGGCGCGATCGCGCC
>NZ_JAQMUA010000002.1:0-2950 GCF_028330895.1 Kamptonema animale CS-326
AACATAGAGTTTTAGGGTCAATTCATACTGACTTTGCCAACAATTTATCTCTAGTAGCCCAATGCCCGTTTGCAGATAAACTCTTGCCGCAGCATAAGCTGTAGAATTTCTGGCTTTCTGTCCTGCTTTTAAATTAAGTTGAGCTAAGGCTTGTCGTTTCTCGGCTTGAGTAATTAACTCAATTCCTCGATTCAAATGTCCGACAATATCAAACAATTTTTCCTCTTGTTTTATTTCTGAGGAATTTTGTTGAAGTAATTGTCCGATTTTGAGATGAGTTGCTTTTTTCTGTGAATCTGGAATCAGGGAATAGGCAGCTTGCTGAACGCGATCGTGCAGGAATTTATAATTTGCATTAGCAGTAGTTGGGTTAAGAGTAGCGATATTCCCAGTTTGGGTGAAGAATTTGTAGACTTCGGTGATAGGGATGACCAAGCCTTCTTGTAACGCTTTCCACAAATCTGCCGCCGTTTCTTCAAGTGATTTTTCTGAAACGATCGCCAAAGTAGCTAAATCAAACTGTGCTCCAATACAAGCTGCCAACTTCAAGCCAGACTGAGTTGCGATCGGCAATTTTTGCAATTGCAGTGCTATAAACTCTACCACATCATCGGTGATAGCTAAAGCTCTGACCTTGGCAAGATCGCACTGCCAATGCTGAATTTCCCAATCAAAACTTATTAACTTATCATCGTGTAAAGCTTTGAGAAATTGCGTCGCAAAAAAAGGATTTCCTTGGGTTTTTTGATAGACTAATTTGCTTAAAAGTTGGGCAATAGATAATTCGCAATTCAGTGTATCTGCCACTAACTGATTCACCTCAGATTGGCCGAGTGGTGGCAAAGTAATTGTCTTCACTGCCGCCCCAGTTTTGGCAATTTCATTTACTGTTAAACTGAAGGAATGGACGGGAGAAACTTCATTATCCCGATAAGCTCCTAATATTAAGAGATATCCTGTATCTTGCATCAATAATTTCAGCAAGTTCAAGGAAGCGGAATCTGACCATTGCAAGTCATCTAAAAACATCACTAAGGGATGCTCTTTACTGGTGAAGACTTGCAGAAACTTTTGAAATAGTAAATTAAACCGATTTTGAGCAGCATTGCCTGATAATTCTGTCGCTGGTGGTTGTTTACCAATGATGTTTTCCAATTCAGGAATTACGTCAATTAATACTTGTCCGCTTTCTCCCACTGCTGCGAGAATTTGGGCTTTCCAGGTTTGTAGTTGCTCATCTGATTCTGATAATAATTGCCCCATTAAATCTCGAAATGCTTGCACAAATGCTGAAAAGGGAATGTTGCGATTAAATTGGTCATATTTACCTTTAATAAAATAACCCCGTTGCCGTACAATGGGTTTATGGACTTCATTCACTACGGCGGTTTTTCCAATTCCAGAAAATCCCGCCACTAGCATGATTTCGGTGTTACCTGTGCTGACTCTTTCAAAGGCGGCTAATAGTTGATTTACTTCGTTTTCTCTGCCATAGAGTTTTTCGGGGATGAGGAAGCGATCGCTAATATCTCGTTTGCCTAGTTCAAAGTATGTGATTTTACCTGTGTCTTTTAATTGAGACAAACAAATCTCTAGATCGTGTTTTAATCCTAATGCACTTTGATAGCGATCTTCGGCATTTTTCGCCATCAGCTTACTGATAATTTCTGATAAAACTAGAGGGATTTGTGGCTGAATTTGATGAATTGGGAGCGGCTCCTTGGCAAGATGACAATGCACCAATTCCATCGAATCTTCTGAGACAAATGGTAATTTTCCTGTCAATAATTCATAAAAACTTACACCCAGGGAATAAAAGTCACTCCGATAGTCAATGCCTCGATTCATTCTCCCGGTTTGTTCGGGAGATAGGTAGGCTAAGGTTCCTTCTAAGACATTGGGATTCTGAATTTCTTGGGTTTCCCTTGGCAGTAGGGAAGAAATACTAAAGTCAATCAGTTTAAGTTCTTTTGTTTTGGGATTAATAAGAATATTGGCGGGTTTAATATCTTTGTGAATGACACGATTTTGATAGAGATAGTTAAGAATATATGTCAGTTGTATAGCGAGTTGAAGAAATTCTGCTAAAGGTAAAGATTGAGATGGTTGGGTTTCATTTGTTGCCATCTGGAGATAAGAAGACAGGGAGACTCCACCAAAGTCATCCATAAGTAAGGCATAGCTATTGTGGTACGCTTCCAGAGCCAGAGGTTTAACAATACTGGGAAAGTCGAGATTTTTGGTAATGGTATATTGATTGCGAAATTGGATGAGTTCGTTGAAATTAGGATATTCGTTTCGTAGTAATTTGATAACTACTGGCTGCTGGTCACGAATACGGATGCCTCGATAGACGAGGGTACGCGTACCTATGTAGAGTTCTTCTGTTATTTGATAGCCTGATAAATGTGGGTGCGCGTTCATAATTCTTTCATTCTCTCTTTAAACAAAAGTTGACTGATAATCTTCTATTTTATTCTACTATTTAGCAGAGATAGTGATCGTAAACACAGTACCCTCACTAGGTACAGAATCAACTGTAATTTTTCCCCCATGTTTTTCTTCAATTATTTGACGAGCGATCGCTAATCCTAATCCCGTCCCTTTACCAACAGCTTTCGTGGTAAATAAATGGTCAAATATCTTTGATTTAACTGATCCATTCATCCCATAACCGTTATCAGCAATACTAATCTTCACCTGGTTATCTACTAAGGTAGTTTGAATGGTAATGCGATTGGGATTAGCCTTAATTTCTGCATAATTCCGCCCAATATTTGATTCTTCTAAGGCATCGATCGCATTGGCAAGAATGTTAATAAACACCTGGTTAAGCTGTCCAGGAAAACATTCGATCGCCGGAATATTCCCATAGTCTTTGACTACTTCGATAGCGGGTCGCTCATCGTTCGCTTTCAATCGATATTTGAGGATTAAGATCGTGCTGTCG
>NZ_JAQMUA010000049.1:0-9272 GCF_028330895.1 Kamptonema animale CS-326
GCAAATAGTAACGGCGATCGGTAATGTGATTGTTAGGTTTCAGCAAAGTGTAATCGATGCCGATCGCGCAGTGGTGAACTTGCTGACACGGCAAGTAGTGGCGGAGGGTAATGTTGCTTACAGGCGAGGGCAGCAAGTCGTGCGCGGCGATCGCATGGAATACAATTTAGGTTTAAACTCAGGCGCGATCGCCCAGGCCAGAGGCGAGATTTTTATCCCCACCGCAGGTTCCGATCTCGCCCCGACATTGCCCACAGACATTAGTGCGGGCGGGCTTTTAGACGAACCCCTCAGCGATCGCATTCTCAGCCAGCAACCCGTGCGCGGAATTAGGGCAACTCCCGGTGCTAACGTTGTGATTGGGGGGAGGAGAGGGCAATTTTTCACCTTTCCGCAAGTCGTCGGTACTGTTAACCGGGTGCGGTTTGAAGCTGAAAGGCTGGATATTTTACCCGATGGCAGTAGGGTAGCGACTAATATTCGACTGACTAACGATCCGTTTTCGCCGCCAGAATTTGAGATCAGAGCCCAACGGGCGGTAATTAGGCAGATTTCGCCTACTGCACAAGAATTAGTAACAACTAAGCCGCGCCTGGTTTTTGACCAAGCGATTAAAATACCTATATTTCCGCAGCGGCAAGTATTTGATAGCCGCAAGCGGAGTGGCCCTTGCTGGACATTTGGCTTCGATGGGGGCGATCGCGGTGGATTGTATGCTGAATGTTCCTTGGATGTATTTACTGGGGGGCCAGTGCAACTGAATGTTACTCCTCAGTTTTACATTCAGAGGGCGATCGAGAAACACGATAATAACCCTTTTTTCCCAGACAACTACGGGATGAGGGCCAGCTTGAGTGCCGACTTGGGCTCGCGGACAAAACTGCAAGGGACAGCGCAAGTTCTCAACTTTGACCAATTCCCCAATCTTGACGAAGAAGACTTTCGGGGTAACTTGCGGTTGCGGCAATATGTGGGCAACCACACGCTAACGGGAGAATACAGCTTTCGCGATCGCTTATTTAACGGCAGTTTGGGATATCAAAGCGTCCATAGTAGCGTTGGCGCAGTCTTAGCATCCCCCGTCATTCCCTTGGGTGACAGCGGCATCAATGTTAGCTATCAAGTTGGCTATCAGTTTATCAATGCTGAGAGCGATCGCCCCGACTTACTCCCCCTCTTCCGGCCCAATAACCGCATCGATCTCAACCGCTTTCAAGCCAGCATCGCCGTCAGTCGCGGTTTTAACCTGTGGAGTGGGCAACCTTTACCTCGCACACCGACACAGGGTTTGAGGTACACAGCTAGGCCAGTAGTTCCCTTCGTACAACTGGCATTAGGAGTCAGAGGCGTTACCAGCATTTACAGCAACGGCGACTCCCAAAACTCCCTTGCTGGTAGTATTGGCATCCAAGGGCAATTTGGTCATTTCGCTCGCAGATATTTAGACTACACTGCATTTAACGTGACTTACACGCAGGTAGCACGGGATGGCCTATCGCCATATTTATTCGATCGCTTAGTGGATTTGAGAATCCTCTCCTTTGGAATCGTGCAACAAGTTTTTGGAGGTTTCCGAGTTGGATTTCAGTCAGCGATTAACTTAGAAAGCAGTGAAGTTATCAGTACAGACTACACTTTGGAATATAGCCACCGCACCTACGGATTGATCTTGCGCTTTAACCCGCAGCGTCAAATTGGCAGTTTTACTTTTCGGATCAGCGACTTCAACTGGCTAGGTACTCCAGAACCTTTCTCCGGCGTGCGAACTGTTGAAGGAGGTGTACGGCTATCAGATTAGTTAATTGTTAACAGTTAACTGTTAACAGTTAACTGTTAACTGGTAATTACTAACTACTAACTACTAACTACTAACTACTAACAATTAACAATGACAGATGTTACCGCTATATCTGCACAGGCAGCGTCTCTGCTGGTTCACTACAGTTTTGACATCAGCGGGGACACAGTTGAGGAATTGGTGGGTGAATGGTTGACCATTTACCCGGCCTATTGGTTGCGTTTAGCAGTCGTTGAAGCCCTTTATCAAGGGCGCTACAAAACCGTTTCTGTTGAACACTTATTAGCTATGTGGCAGCGGCGCGGTCAACCTCTCTATCATTTCAACCATGAATTTGAACGTTTAGTTTGCAGCAGTTTTCCGCTGGATTCGACAGTTGAGGAAGAGGCTACGCAGCCCCAAGAAGAGATAGATTTACCAGGGTGGGAAACTCCGGCTGCCTCTGAATTACCTCCCCGTCAATCCCCTGTTTTGAATCAGGTAAAAGAGGAAGAGGAAGGAGTAAGAGTTAGCAAGTCGGGTGGTGAACTTACTATTTTAAATTGGACGGGAGAAAGTACAGAGTTTTCTTCTAATCGGGAGGCTATAAGTGAGTCTAATTCTGAGGAATCTGATAATAGTAATGAATTAGGAGATGTTGATTCAGCGGCTCATCCTGTGAAGCATACTGACTTTTATACTAAGTTAAAAGCAGTTGCAACAGAGGCCAAAAGGAAGAATGAAAGAGGGTAATTGATAATTGGTAATTGCGGAGAAATTTTGTGCGATCGCTGTAAGGGTGAGATGTGAAATAACTGTAAATTTATATATAGATAAAACTTAACTTTAGGAACAACTATATTTTGGTAAGAAGAAACTTATCTTTAGATGCGAGTTCCGCTAACTGCGCTCGCAAATCCTTGCGAAGATTCTTCTGCTGTCTGTTAGTTAATCCCTGGGGAACTGATTTCTCATCAAGTCCTGTAATTCCAGAATGCCCATCAGCGCCAAGGCGACTATCTCTAACACGCCGCTCATTGCTTTCATCAAAAAGGTAAACCCAGATAACATCTAACAAGTTAGAATAGACACCTTCCCCAGAATTTCCTTTAATTTCACAAATTTGATTAACTTTAAGACGAAGAACTAATTTCCGAGGTGAATTGTCTGCAAGGAATCGGTAGGCTTGCTCAGGTTTTGTAAGAGCCTCAACCCAAACGCTGAGGTGGGGTGGAACTGAATCTTTATCGTCTGACGACAGAGTAAATTCATTGGATAAGTCCAGTTGGATAGCTGAAATATTAGCCTTTTCTGCAAAATCTTTAGGTAGTTGAGCAAGCCGAAGGACACAACAATCTTTGGGGACTGGGGTTAAATTAGATCCAACTGGGTGCATTCTGAAAAACTTATTTAATAAAGAGGGAAGCTTTGTCCAAAATATCAGTCGAAAAAGCCTGTTCAAGTGTGGTATCCTCTCCCCAAACCTGACCATTGTTTCTATTACGGTAGAAAAACTCAATCTCACCAGTTCCGAAAATTTCACACTCAAAGTAGTGTTCAGCTTTTGACCAGGTATACATGAAGTTATCTCTTGAACCTGGGCAAGCATCAGGAACTTCTAAATGCAGTCCTTTTACTTCAAAAAGCTGACTTTTTAGGGTTTCCCATAGTGACCAGGATAGATCAATTAATTTTTCTGAAAATTCTACCTCTCCTGTGACTCTTACCTCATTTTTTAGTGAGTCAAGATATAATCTAAGCCCCTGAGAGCGTTGTTGATGAGGATTAGTAGCCCCTACCTTTTTGCGCGTGCGGGGTAAATTTTCTGGTCTGTTACTTATTGGATAATGACCTGGATGCGTAGAAGAATGATTATATAGAGCTATTTTGTGGCTGTCATCTTTGGCTTGCTGTTCAATATCGCTATGGTAAGCATAACTTCTCCGAACTGGAGGGTAATGCCAATAACTTTTAACTTCAGGATTTCGATACTTAGCCGAAGTCTTTGCCAGTAAAGGAGCAGAATTAACTGTTATGATATCATTAGTAAAATTATTTTTTTTTCCTTCAGTTTCTAAGATTGTTAAGGTACTGCCTTGATTTTCTATTTCTGGAGCTTTAAATCGAGGTTTAGTCATAGTCATTGGTTTTACCCTCTCCGCTTCCAAATATCTATCTGGATTTTTTCATCTGTTAAATCAGTAAATGCCTGTACAATCCATTCATGTGCCACATCAAACCAACCTTGCATTGAATCTACAGAATTATAACTGCCAATTCCACGCACAGTTAACTGAAATAAAATAGTTAGATGGTTGTTAATAACCAAAGTCCTAATGGAGATATGTAATCTCCCAAATTCTTCTGGCAAATCAAAAGTAGTAGTCCAATTAATATTTTGAGGTTTGGGAAGAAATCGAGATGAACTTTTTTGCCATTTAAAATCAGGGAAAATTTTTCCTATATCCTCAATAGTTTCCCAGACCTCTCCTTGGGGTAATTGATTAACATAACTTAGTTCGTATTGACAGCTCTGCACTTGACCTAAATCAGCTTCTTTGAGAAAGGAGTTAAAGTTCATTAAATGCTCTTGAAATCCTTCGATCAGATTCCCGTATCTCGGATACTCGCTATCCGCACTAACTTTTCTCCAATTATGAATCAGCATATCGCGTTGGATTTGAACTACTTTTGTTTCATCAGAGCTAATAAACCATACCCTTGGTAAAGGAAGAATGTTAGTAAATTCAAACTCAGATTCAACATCCTGATTATTGAAAACTTCCATACTTGCTGCTATGGGAGCAACATCGTCACACAACGGATAGTCAGGTTGAAATCTTTGCCATAACAAGCCAATATGGGGAGTAAGTAAGGCTTCGATAGGCTCAAACAGAACGCCGCAAACCACCTCACTAACAGGTGGTTGGTCATAAGATACCAATTGCTTAGTGTCCACGCTAATTGTCACGCTGTCTCCTCTAGTTTCCTGAACAAGCTACTCCATAGATTTATACTTTAATTTCTAGTTTAACCCAGTATGATTCAGTCGAGTAATTATTTAACAAAGCCGATGGCGGGATTTGAACCCGCGGCCGACCGATTACGAATCGGTTACTCTACCACTGAGCTACATCGGCACAGACAATTATTAATTATAACACAAAACTAGAGAAGAAGACAAGAAAAAAGAATCTTGCCAACTTCCCCAACCACCCCTAAACCTTCAATTCCCCATCCGTAGGAGTCGAATTCTTCGCTCCCGAATAAACCAAACCCCGCTGCATATCCACAGTCAACATCGTACCGTCCCGAATCACCCGCGTCGCATTCTCCACCCCCACCATCACAGGTACACCTAAACGCAAACCAATAATCGCCGCGTGAGAAGTCAAACTCGCCTCCTCAGTCACCACACCCGCCGCCTTGCGAATCATCTCCACAAAATCAACACTCGTATTCCGCACTACCAAAATTTCACCACTGTGGAAATCCCCCACATCCGCAGCAGACAAAGCCACCCGTGCCCGCCCGCTTACCGCTCCCAAACCCACACCAGTACCCCTACCCAGCACGGCCGTCACCACCTCAACCTTAATTAAATCAGTCGAACCAGCCACCCCTTGCAGAGTACCCGCCGTCATCACCACCAAATCCCCATCCGACAACAAACCCTTCTCCTGAGCTACGCTAATCGCCGATTGAAAAGTCTGACCCGCCGAAGGCAAATCTAGCACTAACAACGGCTTCACACCCCACACCATCTGCAACTGTCGCGCCACATCCACATGGGGAGTCACAGCCAAAATTGGAGTTTTCGGCCGAAACTTGGACACATTCCGCGCCGTCGCCCCCGTCTTCGTCAGCGTCATAATCGCCTGCGCCCTCAATTGCTCAGCAATTTGGCTCACCGCTTGACTAATCCCATTAGGAATCGACCGGCCCGTATCTTCCACATTCGTAACATTGCGACGGATATCTTCCTGTTCAATCCGCACTGCAATTCTCGCCATCGTCGCCACAGCTTCCACTGGAAACTTGCCAACGGCCGTCTCGTTCGACAGCATCACCGCATCAGTACCATCAATAATCGCATTCGCCACGTCCGAAATTTCAGCGCGAGTCGGGCGAGGATTATTCACCATGCTATCTAGCATTTGAGTTGCAGTAATCACCGGAATGCCCATCCGATTAGCAGTAGCAATCAACCGCTTTTGCAAAATCGGCACATCCTCTGCTGGCAATTCCACACCCAAATCACCACGCGCCACCATCACACCATTACACAAAGCTAAAATCGCTTCCATTTGTTCGATCGCTTCGTGCTTTTCAATTTTCGCAATCACCGGCACCTGCTTACCAGCAGAAGCAATCAGTTCTTTAATTTCCAGTACATCTTGAGGATTGCGAACGAAAGAAAGCGCCACCCAGTCTACACCCTGATCCAGACCAAACATTAAATCCTTACGGTCTTTATCAGTGAGTGCCTTAATTGATAAATACACTCCCGGAAAATTAACCCCTTTATTATTAGAAAGCGGGCCGCCAACCACAACACGGCAATACAATTCCCGTGCCACTCGGTCTATTTTCTCCACTACCATTTCCACCTTACCGTCATCAAGTAAGATTGATGCTCCCTCCGGCACTTCATCTGCTAGGGGTTCGTAGGTGATCGAGGAAATTTTCTCAGTACCGGGGACTAAATGGCTCGTGAGAGTAAATGGGTCGCCCTTTTGAAGGATAATCGAGCCATTTTCAAAGCGTCCCAGGCGAATTTTCGGGCCTTGGAGGTCTAGGAGAATACCAACCGGCTGATTGAGCTCAAAGGATGTCTGCCGGATCAGGCGAATACTTCGCTGGTGATCTTCGTGAGTCCCGTGAGAAAAGTTGAGCCGCAAAGTAGTTGCACCCGCTTCGATGAGATCGCGGAGCACTTTTGGGTCAAGAGTTGCGGGGCCAATAGTGGCGACAATTTTAGTCCGGCGGTGGGAATTTTGCAGTTGCATGAAATCAATTCGCGAGGCAGATGGCTGAGAGGCTTTAATTTTGGCTATCCCATTATTTACAATGCGGCTAACGCCAATCTAAAGTAGTCAGGAATTTTTAAAGTCAGCAGCAGCATGGGCATTGCCACTTTACCAGATATAACGCGCTTGTTATACCTATTTGAGAATAAGTGTTTTTTAGCAACGATCGCCCTCCCAACTTTTGAGACCATTTTGTTGATTCCTAAATGCCAGAGTTGCGATCGCCAATCGGCCCTAGTTGCGGAAGTTATCGGGATTGAGTCGCGGCCCCGGTTGACTCCGCAAACCGCCTCGCAGTCTCGCACCTGTACCGCCGTCGGCCCGATCTAGGAAAGGTCGCAAGTAGATGCTGTCACTCTGAGAATTGCGCCTGTTTCTGGGTGAATCTACCCCTAAGACTCTTTCGATGATTCTGCCAGTATTCCCATCTACGAAGGTATTTACACCTTCAGTAGACTGTCCGCTGTCGGCGACGGTGAGGTTTTGGAAGACGCGATCGCGCGTTAACTTTGGATCTTCTCCCGGCGGTACTGTCAGCACAATCCGACAATCGGGATTTTTTTCTGTAGTCACGCAAATCACGCTATAACCGTTTTCAACTCCTGTTCGCAGTTCATCTAAGCCATCGGGTCTGTAAGATTCTAAACGCCTGCTAATCTCACCGCATCGGCGTTCTGACGACCAACCGCCGCCTAGATCGCTGGGTATTGCCCAAGGGTAAGATTGATTGGGTTGGCTCTGAGGATGATACATTACAGTATTTTTCCCATTGTCCAACTCGCAAGTAAACCGGGGTTCGCTGACTGTCTTGGTGTCATCGTCAGGGGTCGGCGACTCATCCTCAGCAGTTGGGTCAAGCGGGTCACTTGTCGTTGCATCTGCATCTGAGGGTTCCGCAGCTACCCGTACAGGTAAATCATTTTTGATACTGAGTGAGTATCCGAAAGCACTGCCGGTAGTCAGGAGTACTGACCCTGCTGCCAAACCCAGTATTTTCCAAAGGTGCGATGCCAATAGCTTTGACGGCATAAAATTATTCTCCTCGATCAAAAGTGTTTGCTGTAGCGGTTCAGGTTTCTCCCGCCAAGTCGTAATTTCCGAGGCGGCTCTTGACAAAAATCCCAATGCACCCACTTATTTTATCTGTAATAACATTTAGCTCTCAAGAATTCCATCCCCTGAGCGGGGTGGGAGTGTCAAAAAACTTTACTGTTGGGGGTTTGTATCCTATACTACCCAAGGATGAAATATTAAGGAGTACAAACAACAATGTCGGAGCCCCGGCGGTCACTGACAGTACCTAAAGAGTTTCTGAGCCCTCCGGGTGATTTTAATCCAACGCTGCTGCTGTTTTTGAGCGCAGTAGCCATCCTGGGCATTTCTAATGTAGGTTATTGGTATTGGGATTGGCCCGATTGGTGCTGTTTTTGTCTGAACGTGCTTGCCTTACACATGGCAGGAACAGTTATACACGACGCTTCGCATAATGCAGCACATCGCGATCGCATAGTTAACGCTATTTTAGGTCATGGTAGCGCCTTGATGTTGGGCTTCGCTTTCCCCGTATTTACGCGGGTGCATATCCAGCATCACGCTCATGTTAATGACCCCGATAACGATCCCGATCATTTTGTTTCCACTGGTGGCCCTCTGTGGCTAATTGCTGCTAGATTTTTTTACCACGAGATTTTCTTCTTTAAACGTCGCCTGTGGCGCAAATTTGAGCTGTGGGAATGGTTTTTCAGCCGTTTATTTGTAGCGGCAATAGTTTATATTGCGATTCAATACGACCATTTAGGTTACGTCCTGAATTTTTGGTTTTCCCCTGCCTTAGTAGTAGGTTTGGCTTTGGGGTTATTTTTTGATTATTTACCGCACCGTCCTTTTCAGGAACGCGATCGCTGGAAGAATGCTAGAGTTTACCCCAGTCCAATTTTGAACATCTTAATTTTAGGACAAAACTATCACCTAATTCATCATTTGTGGCCTTCCATTCCTTGGTATAATTACAAGCCAGCTTATGAAGCAGTCAAACCTCTTTTAGATGAGAAAGGATCGCCTCAAACACTAGGAATACTAGGAGGTAAAAAGGACTTTTGGAGTTTTATATACGACATTTTTTTGGGAATTAGGTTGCATCATAGCAAAACTTCTGATTAATTAACTAACAAAAACCCGGCTTCTTAAAAAAGCCGGGTTTTTGTTAGTCCTATTTGCCATCCAGAAAGTAGATTGGGTAGAGGAACTAAAAGCAACGCCAAGGTTATAACAAGATTTTTTTTAATTGGTATAAGAAACTGTACAACTCATTTAGACGTGCTATAAATTAGGGCTTGCTGAATAAGTTAGAAAAAATCGCGATCGCGTAGCCAGCCGCAGCCATCGCACTTGATGGGCAATTCAAGCTCGGTCAAACATAACTTTTTGTTGACTATAACTTGCCCAAGTATAGCTTTTAATAATCA
>NZ_JAQMUA010000050.1:0-7216 GCF_028330895.1 Kamptonema animale CS-326
ACGTTGATGTTACTCTCTGGCTGGACTTATCTAAACCAGGAAACAGCGATAAAATCGAAGATACTCTCGACTATCGCACCACCATAGCCACTGTTAAGCAGCTAGTTAAAACCTCTAAATTTGCCTTAATAGAACGCCTAGCAGATGCAATTGCCCAAGAAATATTACAGCAGTCTTCTCTAGTGGAAAAAGTCAAAATTAATTTATCAAAACCCGCCGCCCCCATACCAGACTTTGGCGGCAAAATTACCTTAGAAATTACGAGAACTAAAAACTGTTAATAGTTAACAGTTAACGGTTAACAGTCAACCGTTAACTGTTAACTATTACCACTTCAAGAGATTAAACTCTTCCATATCAACCGTATCCCGGTTACGGTAAATAGTCAGCACAATTGCCAAACCTACCGCCGCCTCAGCAGCAGCTACAGTCAGCACAAACACTGTAAATACCTGACCTTTAATATGTACCGGGTCTAGGAAATTAGAAAATCCCATCAAATTGATATTAACAGCATTGAGCATCAACTCAATTGACATCAGCACCCGCACTGCATTTCGGCTAGTAATCAAGCCGTAAATGCCAATACAAAACAGGGCCGCACCTAGTAACAGAAAATACTGGAGTTGTAATTGCATAAAATTCTTGATTCTCTCCCATTAAAATTACTAAAAACTAGAATAGTAACGCCACCCTACTAAAGATTACTTAATCGCTATTAGGGCAGCATTACTATTATTTTTTGACATCTGACGAACTACCATCGCCCGATACAGAAACCAATTCGCGAGGTCTTTCTGCCAAGGTCAAAACAGGTTGCTTAAGTGGCTGTCCTGCTATTTCATCCGGTAAGTAGTCGCGGCGAGCTAAAATAATTGCTCCCACCATTGCCATCAACAAAAACACCGATGCTAGCTCAAATGGTAGCAAAAAGTCAGTGAAGAAATGCTTGCCAATTACTACAATAGAACTCTCACCCGCAGGTAAGGTTGCTGTTGAAATAGCCCAGGGTGTTGATAATACCATTGTTCCCAAAAGTGCAAACAATGCTACACAAACTACAGCAGTTGCAGCTTTTCGCACCCAAGCATTGGAAATCGCTCGAAAGTCTTCTCGCTTGTTTACCAACATAATGGCAAACAAAATCAAGACGTTAACAGCTCCCACGTAAATCAAAACTTGGGCCGCTGCTACAAAGTCAGCGTTGAGCAAAAGGTAAATTCCCGCAATGCTCATAAACACTCCAGCTAATAAAAAAGCTGAGTAGACGATATTGGAAAACAGCACTACACCCAAAGCTGCTGCAATCATCATTACGGCCAACAGGCCAAACGAAACAATCTGAACCCCTTCTGCTAGATTCACAATTTAGTCCCTAATTCCTAATTGTTAGTGGTTAGTTGTTAATTGTTAGTTGTTAGTGGTTGATTGGTAATTGGTAATTGGTAATTGGTAATTGACAATTGGTAATTGGTATCTTAATACTATCAACTATCAACCATCAACTATCAACTAACCACTAACAATTAACTAACAACTAACTTGTTTTTTCTGCATTTTCCAGAATCTCTTCTGGGCGTAAACCAGCACGTCGAGCCGTGTGTGACACTTCATGCGGATCGCTAACACCTTTCGGTAGATAAGCAAATTCTCGCATTGGCGAAACCATCGGATCGTCTGTAACTTTGTAAGGTAATCTGCCTAAAGCCACATTGTCAAAGTTCAATTCGTGGCGATCGTAAGCCGCTAATTCATATTCTTCTGTCATCGACAAGCAGTTCGTCGGGCAATATTCTACACAGTTGCCGCAGAAAATACAAACTCCGAAATCAATACTGTAGTGCTTGAGTTGTTTCTTCTTCGTTTCCTTGTTAAATTCCCAATCCACAACGGGTAAGTTTATCGGACAAACCCGTACACAGACTTCGCAGGAAATACACTTATCAAATTCAAAGTGAATTCTGCCCCGAAATCGCTCTGAGGGGATGAGTTTTTCGTAAGGATACTGCACTGTAATCGGACGGCGGCTCATGTGGTCAAAGGTGACAGATAGACCTTGACCGATATACTTAGCTGCTTGCAGACTATCTTTGGCGTAATCGCTAACTTGTTTGAGGAATTTTAGCATCGTGTTCTCTCTTTGAAGGAAGAAGGAAGAAAGAAGAAGGAAGAAGAGAGAAGTATGAAATTTAATAGTTCACACTTCATATTTCACACTTCTTGCTTAGCCGCCAAATGCAAAGGGGAAGGTAAGTTTTAAAGCTGCTGTCAACAGTAGGTTTACTAGAGACACGGGCAATAAAAACTTCCAGCCCAGGTCTAGTAATTGGTCAATCCGAACTCGTGGGAGCGTCCAGCGTAAGAGAATTGCCAGAAACAGCAAGAAGTAAGCTTTCAGCAGCGTCATCGTGATGCCGAGAGTTGCTGTAATTACTTGCAACCAAGGAGTTGTATCGCTCACTCCTAGCAAGTTTCCCAGCAGTTCTACGGGAATTGGGCAATTCCAACCGCCCAGATACAAAACTGCTACTAACAGACAAGATAGGAGGAGGTTGACATAGGAAGCGATGTAATACAAGGCAAATTTCATGCCTGTATATTCAGTTTGGTATCCCGCGACCAATTCTTCCTCTGCTTCGGGGAGGTCAAAGGGTAAGCGTTCGCATTCTGCCAGTGCTGCTATCAAGAAGATGATAAAACCGGCAGGTTGTCGCCAGAGATTCCAGCCGAGAATGCCGTAGCCAGATTGTTGTTGCACGATGTCGATCGTACTCAGGCTATTGGACATCATCGCGATCGCTAATACTGACAATGCCAGAGGAATTTCGTAACTAATCGACTGAGCAGCGGCTCTGAGTCCACCCAGAAGGGCATATTTATTGTTGGAGGCATAGCCCGACATCAGCAGGCCGATCGGTTGAATGCTACCCAGGGCAATCCATAGAAAAACCGCTGTCCCTATGTCAGCGATTACCAAATTTTGTCCAAAGGGAACGATTAAGTAGGACAGAAAAACTGGAATCACAACAATCATCGGGCCCAATGTAAACAGCAATGGGTCAGACAGTGCGGGGACTATATCTTCCTTGAAAAGCAGTTTCAAACCGTCGGCAAGGGGTGCGAGCACTCCGAGAGGCCCGATGAATTCTGGCCCGATACGCTGTTGGGCGGCGGCGGAGATTTTCCGCTCTAGCCAGACGGCGACGAGTAAGCCGACTGAGGCTCCCAGAATCACTACTAACATCGGCAGCGGCAGCCACACCAGTTTGGCTAGATCCCCTGGCAAGCCCAAATTGGTTAGGGCTTGTACAAAACTTCCTTGTAAGTCTATTCCTGCATTCATTTGGCCAGCTTCAGACTCATCACATATAATTTTGAACTGTTGCGCCGCAAGCGTTGCACTACTTGAGTGGGCTTGCGGAACTTCTGTAAAGATTTTGTAATGCTTTACCGCCTAACAGTATACCGTCCCAAAGCGTAGGCAAACGCGGGCAACTGTGAAATTATACTTATCTGATTGCCCCGGTTAACTGATTAGTTGCTGATGTGTGGTAAATTTACTCGATATTTTTCGGCTTGGTAAGGCGGGCGCGATCGCTCAGAGCTTAACTGCTTTGCAAATATCGCTGGCTGCCACGCCCACCCTCTGGCTGCTTTTAATTACAGGACTTACGCACTCTCAACGTTAAATTAAGGGTTGGGGATTGGGTCGGGCTTGCTTCCTTTCCTCACAACTGCGATTGAGCTTGAGTCGCACTGACAGAAAATCGTAGTACGTGCGTAAATCCTATAATTAGTAATTAGCCATTAGCCATTAGCCATGAGCAATTAGCAATTAGCCATGAGCAATTACTTAGTGGTTATGCAACTAAAAACTGCTATAACTCAACACCTATCAACTCCGTTTCTCAATCGGCGTATAAGGAATTCCGTGATCGCCTGTATAGATTTGAGTCGGCCGGTAGATGCGGTTTTCGTGTAGCTGTTCTCTCCAGTGGGCTAGCCATCCTGCCACCCGTGCGATCGCAAACACTGGCGTAAACAAATCCGTTGGAATCCCCATTTTTCGGTAAACCAAACCTGAGTAGAAATCTACATTCGAGTAAATTCCTTTGTGACCCAGTTTTTCCTCTACGACTTCCTCTAATTTGAGAGCAATATCGTAATACTTATCATGGCCAAATTTCTCAAACAGTTGTTCTGCTAATCCTTGAAGAATGGTTGCTCTGGGGTCTTTCACTTTATAGACCCGGTGTCCAAAACCCATGATTTTGTGCTTGTTTTCAACACACTTTTCTACATAGGCTCGTACATTTTCTGGCGAGCCAATTTCTTCGAGCATATCAATTACTTCTTCATTCGCTCCCCCATGCAGTGGCCCCGCTAGGGTTCCTACTGCTGAAGCCACCACTGCATAAGGGTCTGTGAGGGTGGAAGCTGTCACCATTGCCGAAAATGTAGACGCATTGATTGTATGTTCGGCGTGGAGAGTAAGACAAACATCAAAAACGTAAGCGGACAAGGGATCTGGTTCCCGCTCGTTGAGCATATACAGGAAGTTGGCGGAGTAGTCCAAATCATCCCTTGGTTGCACGGGATCGTTGCCTTTTCGCATTAACTGGAATGCCGCTACCATTGTGGGAATTTTCGCTAGCAGCCGCACTACTGCTTCCCGGACATATTCTTGATTGGGCAGAGCCCGACGCGAATAGAATAAGCCCAAGGCGGCTGCGGAAGCTTGCAGAGCGTCCATTGGATGACCCGTTTCTGGGAAGCATTTCATCATGTCCCGGATGCGGTATTTGACTCGTCTGTGATACCGAATTTGGTGCTCAAAGGCTGCAAGTTCTTCTTTTGTTGGTAATTTCCCCCATATTAATAAATATGAAGTTTCCAGAAACGAACTTTTGGCTGCGAGTTCTTCAATACTAATTCCCCGATATTCCAGCAAGCCTTTTTGTCCATCGACGTAGCTAATGCTGGACAAGGTAGCGGGTACACCTTCTAAACCTGGCTTGAAATCGCCGATGACAACCATGAGATTACCCTTTGTGCGAGCTGAACCTACTCAAGTTACATTACCAGAAAGTTTTGTGGTGTCGCCTATTTAACAAGTGTTATTTTACAGGTTTTAGGGGTAAGCCGAAATTGCTGGCTCTCTCTAACTGTGCAACAGGGGGGTTACGATCCAAGTAAGAATTTGGGGGGAGTGAGCCAGAACATTTGGCTACGACTTACTGGGGAGCCTGTTTGGGGGAGGATGAGGCCGATGATGCCTGCTTTTTTCAGGATCAGGGCATCACGCGATTCGCCCCAGAGTAATATTTCGGCCCAGTTGGCTAAATCTGGCTGGTGCCCAATGAGGGCTAGGTTAGTTCCACCGTTAATTTGCCATTGCTGATACCAGTCTAGCCAGGTTTGGATGTCTCCTTCGGGGGCTAGGGTGGCGGATTGTTCTATTTGGGAACTTAAACCGACTGATTGTAGGATTTCGGCTGTAGCTTTGGCTCGTGTCAGGGGGCTGGTAAGGATGAGGTCGAAGTGAAGGCCGAGTTCGAGGAGGCGATGGGCTATTTTTTTTGTTTTGCGATCGCCTTCTTTGGTGAGGGGGCGTTCCTCGTCTGTGGGCCAATCTTCGCGATCGGCGGCTATGCCATGACGGATCAGGTAAAGTTCTTTATTAACCACTAATTGCTAACTCCTAAGTATATATTAAGTATATATTTATTTCTATGGTCAAGTTGATGTCAACCTCAAAACCCCTGATTTCAATTATCTCATAATTTAGATGCAATCGCCAACCAATTCAAGCATACTGATGATTAAAATTGTACTCACGAGTAGATATTAAATGCCCATCTCTGTTTGCTGAAAAAATATAACTTAGTACCGATCTGGGTCGCTACTTTTGCTTGAAAACTACCAGGGTAATGTCATCATAAACTTTTTCTGTATTAATATGCAGCCTCAGATCGGCGATGACGGCTTGCCTAATTTCAGTAGCAGTGAGTTGCCAGTTTTCTTTAACAACCTCCATTAGGCGTTCTAAACCGTATTGCCTTTTTTCCAAATTGGGAGCTTCAGTAATACCATCAGTATATAGTACCACCACATCTCCTGATTTTAGTTGCACCTTAGTTGACGCAAAAAAACGGGCAATGTCAGCTTCTAAACCAATAGGAAAACCTAAATTTTCTGTATCAATTGTCTCGACTAACGGCTGGCCCTCTCTGCCGCCACGCACGATGATTATATCTTCATGTTGCCCGCTAAAAGTCAGAGTTCCCCGCTCGTAATCTAGCAAAGAAAGACTCAAGTGTTTATCAGAATTCATTCGCTGTACATTTTCATAAATTGTGGAATTTATGGTGTTTAAAATTTTCTCAGAGTCAGTTTCATTATGGGCTAGTAATGTTCGCAGCGCCGTTTGTACCATAATCATTAACACTCCGCTTTCCAAACCGTGTCCGGTGACATCGCCGATGCTGATTTTGATGCGACCATTTTTCCGAACAATGTCATAGTAGTCGCCGCCAACTTCGTCAGCGGGTTCCATAAATCCTGCGATATCTAATTCTGGAATTTGACTGAGTTCCTCTGTTTTCGGCAAAATCATTTGTTGTAGTTTCCGCGTCACTTCTAACTCAGCGCTCATGCGGATATTTTCGGCTTTCAGGCGGTGGTTGAGTTCGACAATTTCCTGATTAGCTTGGGCGAGTTCGGCAGTACGGTTCGCAACTTTAGCTTCGAGGGTGTCAAAAGATTCTTTCAACTGGTAACTCATGCGGTTGAAAGTATCAGCGAGAATGCCAACTTCATCCTTACTGCGAACTTTAACAGTCCGATCTAGTTGTCCTTCGGCGATCGCTTCTGCCCCCGCAACCAGTTCGGCGATCGGCGAAGTCAGCCGCCGCGCCAGCCACCAACCGATGCTCACTGCTAATGGTAATGTTGCCAAAAATGTGATCAGAGCCGCGTTTCTCGCCTGAATTTCGCTCTGAAGCACCCCAGAAGCGTCCAATTCGATCGCTAGTACGCCTTCTCGCCGCCCCATCGCGTCCACAATGGGTGCGTAACCAGATAAAATCGCATTTCCAGCTTGGTTTTGGATCAATGTATTTTCTACCATCGGCCCGGAAATATTGCTCAAACCACCTTTCAACAGAGGTGTCAACTTCGTAAGGGTTTCACCGACAGTGGCGTTTGGGCTCGGTGG
>NZ_JAQMUA010000051.1:0-15024 GCF_028330895.1 Kamptonema animale CS-326
AGGGTATTCAAAATTCAACATTTCCCAAGGCGAAAAAATTGAAACTTTGTTAAATAAATATTAAAAAATGTGAATTGCGTTAAGATTAAAATAGATAGATAAGTTGATTTTAATGAATCGTTAATCCCAACTTGCCGGAACCTCAATTGCTCAAAGTCTTACTGCCAGAGCTACTAGAGGATTCTCGGTCTTGGTTTGAGCGTTCGATCAACCTCCTGAAAACTGAGGATATCCTTTGTTTAGGTTCTCAGGAGCAATGTGACTTACTCGCCAGGGTAAGACAGGCTCAGCAAGAAGTAAGTGCTGCACAGGCGCTATTTCAAGCAATGGGAGGTGAAGTTGGGGGGGAAACGGCTGTGCTCATTCCTTAGCACAAACTGTTTACTGAATGCTGGCAAGTTGTCATGCACTTTCGCCTAGAGCAGTTTGCTAACCCTGGAAAAAATAGTGAGAGTTGAACTCTGGCCCGCTTGCTTCTAAATTAAGAAGATGGCGATCGCAGATACGGACAATCTCAAAAATATTTCCAGTTAATAAGTTATTCCTTGCTCAAAACTTTTGTAAATTTTTGTGTGGCTGTTGGGCCCGGAGGAGAATATTATGTTACATTTGCTTTACATTCTGGCTTTCACGATCCTAGCTTTTTTGGCTGTGGGGAACTTATTCCGCAGTTTGTTGACGGTGGGTATGGAGTCTCAGCGCATCCAACCATTTAGAGGTGGCAATTATAACGCATCATCCTCTAGATTTCAAGCAGTGCCGCATCCAGAATTATTGGATGATTATGGGAATGTTGTGAATGAGCCATTGTTGGTAATGCGATCGCTTTCAGTCCAAGACGCTCGCGAACAATTGGATGCTCTTTATAAGTCTTCTCCGGGTAATAACGACGAGGCCCGCGAGGATGTGTGAGGCAGCCTAGACCGTAGCTTGAAGATTTACAAAAATTAAAGAAAAGTGCTATTAGCTGTTAGCTGGGAAGCTCATAGCTAATAGCTCATGCTTTTTGATGGTGAGGGCGGTTCACAAAATTTTACCTAATTCTTTCTAAACTTACTCATACAAAATGTTAAAGTAGCACTTATGAGCAATTTAACAATTTTTAAGAAGGTAATTGGTAATTGGTAATTGGTAATAGCTAATGGCTAATGGCTAATTACTAATTAAGATTAGTACCTACGCAATTGAAAACTGCTATAGCTAAAGTCTCAAAAGAATTAGTAAGGCTAGTTCGGTCTGAATTTATGCCTGTGGACATCGAAGGAGCCGACTCCCCAGCGTGAAACAGGAAGTGAACATTAAATCTGCCCAATCGTAGATTTGAATAAGTTTCATAGAACCGATACTGGTAACAGATCGAATAAAACCTCCTGTCGATCGCTCCTGTCTTGTCATCGGCAAAAATTTACGTCTAAGGCTAGATGATCGTCCCAACTTCGGTACTACCAGAGCTGCTGCAAGCTTTGCCGCAACTGCGATCGCAAATTTATTTCAAGTCGTCGCTGACGGCGCTTTCCCACGCGATGGAAGACCTGGTACTGGCGGGGTTAGACCAGCCGCTAGTGATCGCGAGTTTCCAGCGAGAGCGCTTTTATCGTCAGGAAGCTCACCGTTATCGGCGCATTGCCACGCTCACATCTCAGGTTTATGTGCTGGCGGTACCGGAAACTGATTTCAAAAATGCTTCTGACTGTTACGAGACTGTAGCATTTAAGCCGGAAGACGGCTTGAGTCAAGAGTGGCATTTAGTCGTGATCGGCCAAGAATATTCAACTTGCTTAATCTGTCAAGAACGAAAGGCTCCTACTCAAAATGGGAACGATAGCGCACCGCTGGCAATGATGGATCAAGCTCGCCGCTTTGAAGGGATTTGGACGTTTGACCGCGAAGTGAGCTGCAAAGCTGCTGATTTACTGCTGAAACGAATTCTTAACTATCGGCCGGAGTTAGAACAAAAGATTGAGGAAGCGCAAAATATTTATGGTATTGCCAAGGAATTGCCGAAGCAGCGAAAAACGACTAATGCCAAATCTAAATCTGCCTTGAGAAAGGGGGGCCAAAATCCCAAATTGAATGAGCCGTTTGCTCAGCGTTTGGTGACATATTTACAGGCGGGTCAGCATAAATTACTGAAAGCTTACCGTTCGATCGCGGCCCAAGAGCGGAAAGAGCGTTTAGTAAATTTAATTACCACAGCGATGCGGCGATCGCTCAATCATGACGAGATGATCGAAGTAGCTGTGCAAGAATTAGGAGAGGCTCTCCATGCTTGCCGCTGCTTGATTTACCGCTGCAAAGCTACAGATGCAGCCGCCAAAATCAATCAGGAATTTTTGCGTCCCGGCGTTCGTTCTCTGCGGGGTCAGACTTGGCCGCTGCAAAACAATCCCATGTTTGAGGAGGTTGTGAGTAAGTTAGAGCCAGTTTATGTGGAACAAGGGGCAGAATATCCCCTGATTGCTAATACATCGGCATTGCGGACACTGGTTCAACAGTGGCAAATTCTTTCTTGGCTGATGGTGCCAGTGCTTTATCAGGGGCGGGTTTTGGGGATAGTGGAATTGCATCAGTGCTATTCTACGAAGGCTTGGGAAGAAGATGAATTGGCCCTCGTAGAGGCGATCGCGACTCAACTGGGAGCGGCCCTAATTCAAGCTGAAACCTACGCTCACTTAGAAGAACTCAACCAACAACTGGAAGCTCTCGATCGCACTCGCAGTAATTTAATCGCGATCACGGGTCACGAACTCCGCACTCCCCTGTCTACTATCCAAGTTTGCCTGGAAAGCTTGAGCCAAGACCCCGATATGCCTTTAGAGTTGCGGCAAGTGATGCTAGAAACTGCTTTAAGTGACGCAGAGCGAATGCGTAAACTGGTGCAGGACTTTCTCACTCTTTCTCACTTAGAGAGTGGCAGAGTGCAATGGAATATGGAAAGCTTGCCACTGCAAGAGTGCGTCGATCTGGCTCTCAGCAGCATTCGGGCCCGCCGTCAACGTGAGGATTTACCGCAGATTATCGCACAAGTGCCGCCAGAGCTGCCTTTGGTACAGGCGGATGGGGAATGGCTGGTGGAAGTGCTCTCGAAACTGCTGGATAATGCTTGCAAATTTACAGAACCGAAAGGTACTGTGACGATTGAGGCTAAACGCAATGGCGATCGGACGATCGAGGTAGTGGTAACTGATACTGGGCGCGGCATTGAGCCTAACCGTTTAGAGGTGGTATTTGACCGCTTTTATCAAGAGGAAGGTGCTTTGCGCCGTAGCACTGGGGGTACTGGTTTGGGGCTAGCAATTTGTAGACAGATTGTTAGGAGTTGGGGCGGTCAGATTTGGGCGAATTCGGCAGGGAAAGATCGCGGTTCTCAGTTTCATTTTACTATTCCTTTTGTGGAAAATGGCATAGAGCCAAAGCGATCGTAAACGTAATCCCAATTCTCCAAAGTTATGCAGCAGTAGGTCGTAAGCTTTTCCCTCTTCCCTCTTCCCTCTTCTATCTTCCCCTTCTTTGCCTAGCCCCTAGCCCCTAGCCCCTAGCTATATCAGGCTCGACTTTTTCTTCCTCGGATTTTTGGGCGGTTTCCTGTTGAGATTCGGCTTGTTTATTTTTCTCTAAAATATCTGCATAAGACCAAGCTGCGCTCACAATTATCCCTTTAAAGATTCCTTTTAAATCCTTTAAGTCGTCATTTTCAGAGGGTTGAGCCTTTTGATTGGCTTTATCTGCCATTGTTGCGTCTCCTGTTAAATCTAATTAGTTCCCTATTAATTCTCAAACCGAAATCCCAAATTGTATAGTCCTAGATTACCCTCAAATTCTTGTTGTTGGTTGCAGGGGGTGGGATCTCACCCCTAAAATAGGGGGTGTAACCCTGCATACTATAAAGGTTATCCTATAGTACAGCGAATGCGTGCAAACGATCCGCCGCCGGGGGGCGGTATCCGTAACGCCGCCCTCTGGGTGATGGAACCGCCCAGAGGGGGCGTTACGTAAGTCATTTATCGGACACAATCAAGGTAGAGGAAGCCGATCGCCCAAACTCTTCAGGAGCGTATTGTAAATGAGCTTCTGCGCCGGGCCAGAGATAGGTTCCGGGGGTGACGGAACGGACGAGGTAGTGAAAGCTGTAGGCTCCGGGTTCGAGGCGATCGCTATAGGCGACAACGCGATCGCGATACATCGTTTTATACCCAATTTGCCAGCTATCACCTTGAGCTTCCACTGCCTTTGTAGAGGTTTGGAAACTGTTATCAATTGCCTCGAAACCAGCAGGTAACTGGTCAGTAATTACCACATGATCCACAGGGCGATCGGCGATAATTTCCAAACCAATATCAAAGACTTGTCCCACTCCCAAAGTCAGCTCTTTAGGAATAGAAAGTTGCTGCTTTCCTAACACTCGATCTTCACCCGCAGACCGGATTTCTCGCACTACTCGCAACCCGTTTAAGCGTCCCGGTTGATTACCCTGCAAGCGATAGCCATAATTGACGATATAGTGCAGCGTACCTTGACCAGATTTCTGAATGATTAGATCGCCATTTCGTGGCAATTGATCTGTGGCTACGGTAATAAACTGACTGGGATTGCGGTAGCCGTCAAACTGAATGGAATCTAACTGTTTACCAGCCAATTTTACCGTAGCGCTAAACTTAGGTGGTGTCGGCTGAGTTTTGCTGTAATCTACTAAAGCTGTCAGTGCTTCTGCATTGTCATAAGTGCTTCGCCAAGTGCCATCGCGCCGCAAATTTAGGAGACTTTGCAATAAGCGATCGATATCTTCAGTCTTGCTTTTTTGAGCGATAAACAGGCGCAAAGCTTGAGCTTGAATAGCTGTAGGAGAAGCTATCCAGCTCACATTCTTAGGTAGATTCACCGTAGCTGTGCGACCCGTGATATAGATGCTTTTTTGCAACTGATTAGTTAGCACTTTAGACTCATTTTGCCAGTCATTAAATTGAGAAAGGTAACGCGCCAGCTCAATTTGAGTAACTAGATTATATTCACTCCGCTGTTGATAGATATCGGCGAGAAAATCATTGCGCTTTTCGCCCAATTCTGCTAAAGAGATTAAAGCCGATAATCTCACTTGATTCTTACAAACTTGCTCTTTGCAAAACTCATATTGTCCGGGGTCAGCAAGAGTTTTCTTCAAGTAGTCTGTCAGGCGAGATAGCATCCCCGCATCGACTGTATTAGGAAAAGCCTTAGAAGCAGATGCGATTGCATTTGCTGCATAGGGAGTCACAAACGGGTCAGATAGTTCTTGTCCGGGATAGGAAGCAAAACCACCATCGGGACGCTGAAGTTTTTGCAATTTTTCAAGCGCGATCGCAGCTTCTTTGCTAGGATTAAAATCTTTCAAACTTTGAGCGTATTGTTGAGAAAGAGTTTGCAAATTAGCTGCAATTAATAACTGACTAGCCGCAGGTTCCAAAAATGGTAACTGTTCATCCTGTAAAACCTGTTTTGCTGGTGCGATAATTTCTGGTATCAATGTACTAGCTAGAGAAATTTCTAAACCGCCAACATCTGACACCACATTTTTATCAACCTTCAGAGGAATTTTTACCTGATTTGCAGTTGTTCCCACTTCCACAACGTTTTCTGTAACTTCTAAAGGTTTCACCTCTAAAGGCACTTCAAACGCATCTACATTGCTATTTAATTGCGTGGCAAATTGAACTTTAGCATCACCAGCATTACCGGCCATAATGGGGAAACGGTAAGCATGAGTACCTGATTCAGCCTGAGTTTTTAGATTCGCCGCTGTTGGATTATTGCCTTCAAATTTTACGGCACCGGCTACTTGACCATTAATTGTCAGATTGCCTTTTTCCTGAGTGTTATTAGTCACAGATAAGCCAGCTTGAATGCGATCGCCGGGGCGGGCAAACTGCGGTAAAATGGGATTAGAAATTAGCGATTTAGTGGTAATAAAAGTTGCCTCGCCATTACCAAAATCTAAATTGCCGTCAGTAGCAATAGCCATCACACGCCACATTGTTAAATCGTCAGGAAGTTTGAATGTAACGCTCGCTTTCCCATTAGCATCTGTAACAACAGAACCATTGTAATAAGCCAAAGCTTGAAAATCTTTGCGGACGCGAGTATTTGCCGCACCTGTGGAAAATCCACCGCCATAACCCCAACCTTTTGCCAGGGGTGAAGCCATATTTTCTAACACTACATTCGGTCGATTATCGTTGAAGCGGGTAGAAATAGATTGCTCCGCATAGACAGTTTTAACCAAATCTGGCGGGCGATATCCAGTTAGTTGCAGCACGGCTTCATTGACAGCCATAACTGTAAATTGCCCCTTGATTGGTTTCCCTTGATTGTCCTGTAATTGTAGTTGTACGGTTTCCTCTGCACCCGGTTGTAATTCTGTTTGTTGGGGAGTGACTTGAACTTTCAAGTATTTAGCATCTAAACTGGTTTGAAAAGGAGCAAAGCCGATTTTTACCAGATTTTCTAAACTTCCAGGTTCCAATTCTTTTAAACTCTTGCCTTGACGGACTAACACAGCTTCTACTGCTGCATTTGGTAACATTTCTGGCGTTACTTGGAATTGGATTTGAGGAGCGCCTCCCTTAACTTTAGTGACAGTTTGATAGAGAGTTTTATCGCGGACAACGGCAAAGTATAACTCTGCTTCTGGATAAGGCGATTGAATTAAAGCTGTTGCTGTTTCACCTGGTTGATAGCTTTTCTTGTCGAGTTTGACTTCCAGGCGATTATTATCGTATCTGTTACCCCAGCTTACGACATTTTCTCCTGTTGCCCAAATCTGTAAATCAGTGGCAGTTACTTCGTTATTGCTATCAGCAAAATTAGCCCGAATGCGGTAAGAACCAGATTCAGGAGGACTGAGAGATACTGTTTGAGGGGTGCTGCCAGATTTTACCTCGCTTTTTGCTACTGTTTTGTATTCAATTTGATTGCGAGGATTGCGACTACCTTCGACTACTTGAGTAACGCTGCTGTAGTTAATTTTTTGCAGTTCAACTCGGACTTTTTGATCTTCGATGAGTTTTCCTGTAGGATCGGTAACGATGACTTGAATCGGTAAAGGTTTACCTGCATCGCCAACAAAATTAGTCTGTAAACCAATTAATCGCTCGCTGGGTAGGGCAGTAAATGTTTTAGAATCGGATACAGACAGATTTGAAACATCGGAGACTTCAATATCTACCCGATAATTCATAGGATAGGGCAAATCTTTGCCGATTGTAAATGTTTGATTGCCTTTACCACTAGCATCTAAGACTGCATTTTGTTGCAGTACATCAGTGGGAACGTTCGGGCTTTCTTCTGGCCAAAACCATTGCCGCCCAAAGGCAAATTCTTCCCAACCTTTTGGTGTAAATTCTGCTTTGCGGCGAGTGACATAGTATTTAGCTTTTCCACCTTCTACTGGGGAACCGAACAGATAATTACTTTGGGCAGTTGCCTCGATTTTATCGTCAATCAGTGCAAACTCTTTACCGAGGTTTAAATCTACCTTAAAATTAGGTGGTTTGAATTCAGCAATCCGAAATTGACCGGAAATTTCAGCTCCGCTTCCCCCTTTAGCTACAACAGAATAGTAGCCTAAAGGTAGATTATTTTCTAGGGGTAATTCTAGGGAAAATGTGCCAAATTCATTAGTTGTCTGAGTTCCTAAATCAGTCTTAGTACCGCTAGGAGTTTGCAGCGTGACTGCATAACTGGCATTTTTGTCCTGCTTGATAACTCCATTTTGGAGATAGTAAGCAGTTCCAGTCAACCAAGCTTTTTCTCCTGGTTGATAAAGTTGTCTGTCTGAGAAGATTGTACCGCGCGATTGTGGTTTATTACTGTTCCAAGTATCTCCTTCAATCCCGTAGCCATAAGCACCGCTATATTCTTCAGTTCTAGCAAATGCCCAGTCTTTGTTTTCGCGGGCAATGACTAATAAACTTGGTGCTTTTTCAAAGCCACCTACTTCAGATTTAATACAGTTCTGTAAATTATCGCGATTGAGTAATAATGTACCATTATTGTCAGTTTTACCCGTTGCACAAAGAGTAGGTTCAGGTCGAGATTTTGCCTGTAATTGAGATTCATAAATCTCGACTGCTGCTGCTACTGGGGAACCATCATCGAGATGGTTTACTCTAATTAAGCCTGACTCTGGGAACCACTGGGCAAATACTCCCAAATTAGTCAATTGAACTAAACCGTAATTGGTCGGTTCTCGCCATTGCTGTTTACCTTTTTCATCCGAGTAAAGATTCGTGCGTGCTTGCACTCCATAGGCAAGCATTCCTGTTGCTGCACCTAGTTTTTCCCGTAAGGGAACTGTTATATCCAGAGGCTGATTTTTCTGCCCTGAAACTCGAAAAGTTTGCCAGTCAGAAGGATTGGAAAGTAAATCATTTCCCTCGCCTCTTGGATATGCGTCAGCAGTATAAACTAAATCAGTCGGTTGAACGACTTTATAAGCTGCTTTGTACTGGGATTCTGGCAAATTGACTGTAGAAATATTCAGTTGTAAGTCTTTACCTGCTGGGAAAACATTTAACCCTGTGGGTGTCCAAATTTCGCCAGAGACATCGCCTGTTTCATACTGCAATGTGACTGGTTTTCCCAAGGTTTGACCGAATTTATCTTTGAGGTTAGCACCAATAGTAATAGTATATTGTTTTGCTGGTTCTAAACTCCAGGGATTCAGGCTAACCAAAGGTTCATTGTCATAGGCTTGAACAAGTGTGGGAGATTTTTTAGGTTGGGGATTAACGGTGATATTCTCCCGCGCTGAATCCGCGATAATACCGTTATTAAATTGTAACTGACCGCTGCCTTTTACGAACCGACCATAAGCACCGCCAGCATCGGGTTGTCCAAAAAATTTAATAGCTTTAAATGTCAAGGGCGAATAAGTTTCTACCTGGCTAACAAATGGTGTTTCGCTGGGGAGATTACCGCGAAGTGGGAGCAAGCCAGAGTCAAATTCTAGACGGTACTGAGTGGCTTTTTCGAGGGTTTGTTGGGGAACTATGGTATACTTAAAAGGGCGAACCGATGGATCGAAATTTTCTTCTGGGTTTTCCCTATCCTCTGATTTTACCTCAGCTTTTTCTAACTCTACTTTAACAGGCACAGTTGTTGTTTGTCCCTCTGGGATTAGCTTCAAATGTTGTTGCACTGAAGCTAAATCTAATTCTACATTTGATGTGAATTTCAGAGTAGGCTTAATATCAATGGGTTGAAACTCTGAATTTTCCGGTTGAGAAGTGGGTAAATTGGAAAGTTGGATTGGTTCGGTGTTAAATGTCCAACTTAAATCTCGATCGAGGCGGTGATTTTTTAAATCAGTCAAACCTGCTTTGATGGCAATTTGAATACGAGTAGCTTTAGGTAGTGCTTGTTCCGGTTGAAATCCCACCATGCGCGGGGTTAAAAAACGGAATTGACCGGGGATAGCAGGTTTGATTTCAAATAGTTTTAGTTTGTCTTGCTGTTCGGAACTATCAAGGCTTTCCACGGGAATTAATGCCTCTTTAAACCGAATGCGAATTTGGTTGAGAGGTTCAGCTTTTCCAGTTGGACTAATTTCTTCAATCCAGTCTACCAGTTGCGGAGTAATTAGGGGAGCAACTGAGGGAAGCGGCTCAATTTTTGAGGATTTATTCGCGACTCCACAGGTTGTTACTACCACCGTGAGAATTAGGAGAAGTATCGGCCTTATCCATTTTTTGAATTTCATATTGATTTTTTCCTTTACGGCTACTGTATCTACAGTTGACGCGATCGGGTTTCCCGATCAATTTTATTAAATTTTTAACTCAGCCATTGCTAAGGCTATATAAATGATTAAAGCCTATAATTTTATGGTGTAGAGATTTTGTATTTTTTCTTAATGAGTGCGAAATTTATAGTTTCTGGAAGTAGGGATATTCAAGTTGTAGTCTTGTAAATGAATATGCGTAATCCCGCCTTTCGGCGGTTAAAGATACCGCCCAGAGGGCGGGGTTACGTTATACTTTTTTGTCGATCCGGTAGGGTTGTTTCAATATCGGAAATAGATTAAACTTTTCTTGGCTGAGGGATTAATTGATGAGAGCATTAAGGCTGTGGCTAATTAAAAATTCCCAGAAGGCTGGGCGCAAATGTAGAAACCCAAAACTTCGCCTATTTTTGGTGTTAGTATTAATTTGTCTGACGGTGCGATCGCTTCCCTATCTCGCACCCATCCGCGCTGCTGACATCGCACAGGATCGGGAGGCGATCGAATTTAGCGATCGCAACGGCCTTACTCTCGGTACTATTCTCACTCGTGACCAAGAACATACCGCCGCTGTACCCTTAAATCGAGTTTCTTCTCACTTTGTACGCGCCATCATTGCCGCTGAGGATAGCCGATTTTATCAACATGGTGCCACAGATCTGAGAGCGATCGCGCGGTCGCTCCTCGAAGCCGCACAAGCCAAACAGTTAGTCAGCGGCGCTTCTACCATCACTATGCAGTTAGCGCGGATGCTAGACCCCGCACCTCGCACATTAGCTAATAAAGTGCGAGAAATTTGGTTATCTTGGCGCATTTTCGCCGGCATGAATAGAGACGAAATTCTCGAATCTTACATCAACAGATTGCCAATGAGCGGTAATATTTACGGGGTAGAAGCTGCTTCCCGTAACTATTTTGGCATTTCCGCCGCCGATCTGAATCTTGCTCAAGCGAGCCTTTTAGCAGCTATCCCCAACGATCCAAATAACCTCAATCCTTACTACCGCTGGCAATCTCTGAAAAAACGGCAAAATTACGTACTCGATCGCATGGTCAAAGACAAGTATATCACGCGATCGCAGGCAAATAGAGCCTTGAATGAAGAAATTTTACTAGCACCGAAAGAACAGGGAATTATTGCCGCACCTCACTTTTTATTCTGGCTATCTAATCAATTACCCAAGCAGCATCCGTCTCATATTCGCACCACGATCGATCGTTCTTTACAGCAGTTTGTGGAAGCACAAGTGCAGCAGGTTGTTAACTCTTTATCTCCCCATAATGTCCACAATGCAGCAGCTCTGGTCATAGATAATCATACTGGGGAAGTTTTAGCTTATGTCGGTTCTCCAGATTATTTTAATGAAATAGAAATAGGTCGGAATGATGGAGTGCAAGCGCTACGCCAGCCTGGTTCTACCCTTAAACCATTCTTGTATGAATTAGCATTAGAAAAACGTGCGATTAGACCCAACACTATTTTAGCCGATGTACCGACTTATTACGCCATTCCCGGTGCAAAACTTTACAACCCAACTAATTATAACGATGAAACATTTTTAGGCCCGGTACGGGTGCGGGTTGCCTTGGCAAATTCTCTCAACATTCCAGCAGTAAGGGTATTAGAAAAAGTGGGAGTATCTACGTTTCTTAATCGTTTGCATGAATTGGGATTTGAGCATTTAACTCAATCTCCAGAATACTATGGTTTAGGCTTAGTTTTAGGTAGCGGTGAAGTTAGTTTATTTGAGTTAGCTAGAGCTTATGTGACCTTAGCAAGACAAGGGCAATCGACACCGATTGTCACCACATTTAATGATGATAAAATTTCCAGTGATACACCTATCATCGATCGAACAACATCGGCATTAATTACTAATATGTTAAGCGATGCTCACGCCCGCGCTCAAGAGTTTGGTGTTGATTCGGTGCTGGCTTTACCATTTACTACAGCGGTGAAAACAGGGACTTCTTCTAATTTTCGGGATACTTGGACAGTTGGGTTTACTACTGATTATACAGTTGCAACTTGGGTAGGCAATTTCAATGGCGATCGCATGAAGAAAGTCTCTGGAGTCATGGGTGCTGCCCCTCTCTGGAATCACATTATCTTACACTTGCACGAACATCAAGATCCTGCACCTTTTCCTGCTTTAAAAGGGTTAGTACAGCGCCCTATTTGTGCTATTTCCGGGTGGCGGCCTACACCTGAATGTCCCTCGGTTGTACAAGAATATTTTTATCCTGAAGATATCAGTAAATACGAAACTGAGCCAGGTAGTTTAAAGCTGTCTGAAGATTATAATGAGTGGTTAGCAAGGCAGAGTAAATCTAGTTTAACTAATAACAACTTCAAAATAGTTTTCCCTCAAAATGATGCTTATTTTCTGATAAATCAGAATAAAACTTCACGCCTAGAGTTTAAATTGTCTGGAGCAAATAACGCCCCCGTTGAGTGGTGGTTGAATGGTAAAAAGTTAGCCACTCAGTCATCTAATTCACTTTTTTGGCAACTTCAACCTGGTCAATGGAATTTACAAGCTAAATCTGGTACTCTAGTGGATAGTGTGAGATTTGAAGTGCAAGTTACTGAGAATAAATCTCTGCGGCGGGGCTTTTCTTTTGTTGATAAGTAAATCCACCTAATTAAACATAAGATCGGGATGGCTAAAAAGCTGACCGTATAAACATTCTTCCTTCTCTCCTAGATAACTAAATCCTTCTTCCTTCTTCCTTCTTCCTTCTTCCTTCTACTTAATTCAGCATCTTTTCCTACTGACAAATAGAACAAGAATTACGCACCCAACCAAAGAAACCGGGTTTTTTGACGAAAATACTTCGTTGCGCTCGCAGATTTTCTCAAAAACCCGGTTTCTAGGACTCTATGCGTAAGTCCTATAGAATTAAAATGAGACTTTAGCTTCAGTAGTTACGCGGAGTACGGATTCTTGTTGAAAGGTGCGTTTATAGATATCGATAATTTCTGCTATTGCCCGATTTTTCTCTGGGCTATTTTCATAAATTAAAATAACGACTTTGGACTTTTCTGTTACCAGTAAGCTATTGCTATTGAGATATTGTCCATAGGAATCTAAGACGGTTAATCCTTCGTGAAAGCGGGGCGTAATGGTAGTGTTTAAAAATTGCTGCCATTCTACATCGGAAATTGTACTACCTCCCGGTTTAGTTAGACCAAAATATAGTTCATCTTTGATGAGAATTTTTTGGTTAATATTTGTAGTAGAAGTTTCGGAAATTTCGGCACGAACGAGTGTAGGTAGGGAGATGGGAATGAAGATAAGTAAACTGGCTAGGAAAAGGCTATTAATAGTTTTTGGCATGGTAATTAATTAGGCTAATAATTGTGGAAATTGCGCTAATAGCCATGTCCCTACTTGCGATCGATCTTGGTTGCGACTACGCTGTAAAGCTTCCTTTAGTAAGGCAATGGTTAATCGCGGTAAAACTTCTGACTGAAAAAATTGTATAAGTAAGGTTATAGCACAAATTGTTGCTACATGAGAACAAATTGCTTTCTAAAATATTTTTGTGTATATATTTATTGATTAATTAAACAGTTAGGTCTACACTTACCAGCCAAATTATTAACTAATTAGTGATGGCAACCCCAAATTAAATTAAGGTAAGCAACGCTTAAGAACTCTCACCCTCCTCTTTTCCAAATCTTGATCTGCCCATCCCAACCCCCACTAACAATCATCTGCCCATCCCCACTAATTGCAACAGAATTAACATAGCCAGAATGCCCGCTTAAAGTTCCTTTCAGTGCCCCAGAACGTACATCCCAAAGTTTAACTGTCTTATCCCAACTACCGCTAACTAAAGTATTTCCATCTTTAGTAATTGCTACAGACCAAACCCCATCTGTATGCCCGCTCAAACGCTTAATTAATTGCCCAGTACCCAAATTCCATAGGCCAATTGTTCCATCACCACTACCACTAGCTAAAGTTTTGACATCGGGACTGAAAGCCACCGACAAAATAGATAAAGAATTACCTTTTAAAGTGCGGATTAAGTCACCAGTTTGCAGATTCCATAACTTAATAGAACCATCCTTACTGCCACTAGCTAAAGTTTTGCCATCTGATGCGATCGCCACCGAATTTACCAGGGCAGAATGTCCCAACAAAGTATAAAGTAAAGCCCCAGTTTTCACATTCCAAATCTTAACAGTTTTATCCCAGCTACCACTGGCTAAAAACTGACCATCAGGACTGAGGGCAATTGCAACTACCACATCAGAATGCCCGGTCAAAGTGCGAATATTCTCACCTGTTTCTAGATTCCAAATCTTAATAGTTTTGTCATCGCTACCGCTAGCAAAAATCTTGCCATCAGATGCGATCGCCACTGCATTTACCGCGTCCCCGTGACCCCGCAGCGTACTCTTTAACTCGCCGCTGGGCAAATTCCAGACAGAAATACTGCCGTCAGTATTTCCTGATACAAAGTGAGAAGCGGCGGCCGCCACTGAACTCACAACTCCCGCCGACACCTTGAGCGCACTAGCGAGAGTAAAAGCAGCATTCGCAGGGGGGCGCGGCGTATTATTCACAGGAGTAGTAGTTGGCGGTTTTCCCGCCGTTGGAGAATCTTGGGGTACTGTTGGCAGCGCAAGGCTTGTCCGCCACTTCAAGAAAGTATCGATCTCAATCCCGGCGGCCACAATTTTATCGGATTTGTCCTCTAATTGTATAATGCCATTAATGGCTACAACCCTCGCCCCTTCGTCCAATACCGGGCCACCGCTCATGCCTCCTCTCACTAAGTTACTATAAACTAAGGTATAACCATTCCAGGCAGCTTGGCGGCGCGTCATCAGCCCCTCAGTGACAATCAAAATCGGCTGTTGCAGAGTTCCGCCCGATCGCGGCCAGCCAGCCACATAAAGCTTTTTACCCTCGCTTGCGTCAGTATTCGCCAACACAGCGAGGCGATAGTTTTCCGCGCTGCTGAAGGGAACTATAGCCAAATCGGCTCCCGGCATTCGTTTGATCAGGCTGTAATAGACTGGATGGCGCTTGCCATCGGGGGTAACAATGTGATAATTACCCGCTTGGCTCACTACGTGCCAATTAGTAATTATATAGTAAGTGCTGCCTTTTTTTTCAAAAATCACCCCAGAACCGTTGCCCGTTGGGCCATCAACGCGAACTGTAATTTCTTTAGCGATCGCATTCACCTCAGCGGGTGCTAGTGCTGCGGCGACTTGGGGGGTAAGAAGTGGGAGAATAGGCGCGATCGCG
>NZ_JAQMUA010000052.1:0-8044 GCF_028330895.1 Kamptonema animale CS-326
ATCGCCTAGTCTCTGCGATTGCTTCGCGGAGCTAGCTTTTGACTGATCGTAAGTGCATTTGCCGGATATGATATAATGGGGAAATGTACTTAGTATCTACGATCAAACTTAGGAAATCTATGTAAAGCCTTAATAAACATTGTTTTATCTTCCACCGTATTAATCGAAGTTACTCAATTCTGAGGTGAGTGCTTTTTGCTTCTTCGTTAATATTGATTATAAACGCCAAACTCGAATAGTTTTATCTTCACTACCGCTGACAATTGTTTGTCCGTCAGCACCGATCGCAACAGAATTTACCGAACCAGAATGCCCAGAAAGGATTTTTAGCAGTTCCCCATTACTCAAACGCCGTAACTTAATTAAACCATCATAGCCGCCGCTGGCAAGCATTTTTCCATCTGAACTAATTGTGACTGAATTCACGGCGTAGGAATGGCCCGAAAGAGTACGTAACAGTTTGCCAGTATGAAGATTCCAAATTCTAACTGTTTCGTCTTTGCTACCGCTGACTAAAGTTTGCCCGTCAGGACTAATTGCGATCGCTAAAATATCCCGCGTGTGGCCTGCTAGAGTGTTGATTAACTCCTCCGTCACTAAACGCCACAACCGAATAGTATTATCAGCCCCATCACTAGCTAAAATATCACCATCGGGGGCGATTGTAAAAGCTTTAACCGAACCTGCATGACCCGTCAACGTGCCGATCAATTCTCCCGTATCTATCCGCCACAGCTTGACTGTCTGACTATAACTGCTGCTGTGACTGGCGATCGTTTCTCCGTCTGGGCTAATTGCCACCGGCATTGAACCTGAATCTAAACGCGATAATCCAGTAACAAAAGTACGAATCAGTTCGCCTTTACTCAGGCTCCAGAGCTTAATCGTACCATCACCGCCGCCTGTAGCAAAAGTTGCCCCGTTGGGGCTGATAACAACATTTTTCACGCCGTAGGGATGGCCTGTCATCGAATGGATCTGTTCCCCGGTACTCAACAGCCATAGCTTAATTTTGCCGTCTTCACCGCCGCTGACGAGAATTTTACCATCGGGAGCGATCGCCACCGATTTTACCCCGTCTGCATGGCCAGTGAGGGTTTGAATCTCCATTATTGTGATGATTGCCTGGTTTGAATCACGGCTTGTCTGAACCCTAGCACTACTAAAATATTAGACAGTGTTAAGAATAATTCTGCACCCCCATGCAACCAATCGATATTGGCCAACGAGTCGCCATAAGCTACTTTGGCATAAATTCCAGCGGGAATAGTAATAGCAACGAACACTAGAGTACCGTAAAACCCAATCAGAGCCAACCGAGGTACTTGTCGCGATCGCGTCAAAAACCACAAAAAACCCAAGTAGGGAAAAAGTGATAGAGCAAAAATAGTTTCTTTTGTCATTAATTGTTAGTTGGTAATTGGTAATTGGTAATTGGTAATTGGTAATTGGTAATCGCTAATCGCTAATCACCCATCTTCCCTCCGATTAATTAAAAGTTGAAAATTAAAAATTAAAAATTTAATTTCACAATTTTAATTTTGCATTTTTTTTAATTTTGCATTTTTAATTTTTAATTGATGAAGTGGCGAGCGCCCACCAAACCCGCTGACTGTAGCAAACTTTTAGAGAAATGGTATTAAATAAAAGGGGGTTTTTCACCCCCGCAATACTACCACAAATCGCAAAATATCCCTAAAGATTACTCATCTTCAGCATAGATAAAACGATAAAGTTCGCTCGGATCTGGTTCAGGACTTTTCTCCGCAAACTCCACTGCATCATCAACTACGGCTTGAATCTTTTGCTCAATTTCTTTCAACTCTTCAACAGTTGCTAAATTGCGCTCAGTCAAATCAGTAGCCAACTTCTTAATCGGATCGCGAGGGAACCAATATTCCTTCTCTTCCTTCGATCGCAATTCATCAGGGTCAGCCAAAGAATGACCTCGGAAACGATAAGTTAAAGCCTCAATTAAGGTCGGCCCTTCCCCAGCACGAGCACGAGCAACAGCCTCTTGAGCAACTTCTCTTACTGCTAAAACATCCATGCCATCCACCTCAAAACCAGCCATGCCAAAAGCATGAGCCTTTTTGTAAATTACTGGATCGGAAGTAGCGCGATCGTGAGCCATGCCGATCGCCCATTTATTATTTTCCACCACATAGATAATCGGCAACTTCCACAAAGCCGCCATATTCAAACACTCGAAAAACTGACCATTATTAGCCGCGCCATCTCCAAAAAAGCAAGCCGTCACCTGATCTGCATTTTCATTCCCCAAAGCCTCCCGCCGATACTTAGAAGCAAAAGCCGCCCCCGTAGCCACAGGAATACCCTCAGCCACAAACGCATAACCACCTAGCAGGTTATGTTCCGCAGAAAAGATGTGCATCGAACCGCCGCGTCCCTTTGAACAGCCAGTTGCCTTACCAAACAACTCAGCCATAACCTCCCGCGCTGGGACACCTGCACTCAAAGCGTGAACGTGATCCCTGTAGGTAGAGCTCACATAATCCTCATCTCGGCGCATCGCCCGAATCACGCCAGTAGACACCGCTTCTTGACCGTTATAAAGGTGGACGAAGCCAAACATCTTGCCCCGGTAGTACATCTCAGCGCACTTATCTTCAAAAAAGCGCCCCAAAACCATATCCTCATAGAGCATTAGTCCCTCTTCCTTAGAAATTTTGACCCGCGTCGCGTCAAAAACTGGTAAAATTCTTTCCTGAACCATTGCGTACTACCCTCTTAGCAAACTCGATTTCTAACTTTAAACCCTGATGGGACTAAAGAAGGGAGCGAACCCTAGTAACATTGTGGGAGCAAAGGTTCGCAAATTGTTACAATGTCAGGACTTACGCATCACTAAACGCTAGGCCTCCATCTTGGCGGGACAAGTACCTTCCAGAGGGCGGCGTTACCAAATGCTAGATTCGGTAATGCGTAACACTTATGTTTCGCACAAACCTTAGCTAAGATATGCTAATTCAGTTGCTCGTGCTTTGGGGAAGTGGGCTGTGCTAATTCCACTGGACTACTACCGGATTTTAGGTCTGCCGATCCAGCTTACTGCCGAACAGTTGCAGCAAGCTCACCGCGATCGCACTTTACAACTTCCCAGAAGGGAGTATTCGGAAGTCGCGATCGCTGCTAGAAAACAATTACTCGACGAAGCCTACGCTGTCCTGTCCAACCCAGAACAGCGCTCAGCTTACGATGCCAGTTTCCTAGCCAAAACCTACGAGTCCGAACACGACTCAGGCCTCTCCGGGGCAAAACACCTCTGGGAGAGAACTGCATCCGGCCAAAAACCTGGCCCCAGCGCCACCGTCTTACAGGACTCAGGAGACAATCTCAACTCTGACCTCTGGGCCTTAGATGCCGCCCCCGATCCTCATACTCCCAGCATCGACATCGAAGACAAGCAATTTGCCGGAGCCTTGCTGATTCTGCAAGAGTTAGGGGAATACGAACTGGCAATCAAAATCGCCCGTCCCTACCTCAGCAATGGCAGCGCCATCAGAGAAGGTCGTTTTGGCGACCCGCAACTCGTCCGGCCTGATATAGTTTTAACCACAGCCCTTGCCTACCTAGAACTTGGTCGCGAACAGTGGCAGCAAGGTCAACACGAAAATGCCGCCGCATCCTTAGAAGCAGGTCAGGAATTGCTGCTGCGCGAAAGCTTATTTCTTACTGTGAGGGGTGAAATGCAAGCCGATCTCTACAAGCTGCGTCCCTATAGGATTTTAGAATTGTTAGCGCTACCGCCAGAAAAAACTGCCGATCGCACCAGAGGGTTACAATTCCTCCGCGAAATGCTCCAAGAGCGCGGCGGTATAGACGGTTCTGGCGACGATCAATCTGGTTTAGGTATAGAAGATTTCCTCCGCTTCGTACAGCAATTGCGGAAGCACTTAACTACCGCCGAGCAACAGAGCTTATTTGAAGCCGAAGCCCGCCGTCCCTCCGCAGTTGCTACCTACTTGGCAGTCTACACGCTTTTAGCCCAAGGCTTTGCCGCCCGACTGCCTGCCCTAATCCGCCGCGCGAAGCTGATGCTGATGCAATTAGGCCGTCGCCAAGACGTACACTTGGAAAAAGCAGTTTGCGCCCTGTTATTAGGCCAAACCGAAGAAGCTAGCCGCGCTTTAGAACTGAGTTCCGAAAGCGAACCCCTGACTTTTATTCGGGAAAATTCCCAAGATTCCCCAGATTTACTCCCTGGATTGTGTTTATACGCCGAACACTGGTTACAGGAAGAAGTATTTCCCCACTTCCGAGACTTGGCCGACGAGCCGGTTTCCCTCAAAGATTATTTTGCTGATAAAAACGTGCAAGCTTACTTAGAAGCTTTGCCCACAGAGGCAGAAGTAGCTAATGAGTGGATCGCAGTACACCCTCGCCTCGGCAAACCCCTACTGGTCACTCCCCAAACGAGGGAGCCAGAAACCCCCACTGCTACTTCCTATCGGGCTGCTACAGTTACTTTGAGTGCGCCAGAAGCGGGTCTAACAACAGCAGTGCGAAGTACCCCTAGAACCTCCAGCGCCCCAACAACCCCTCGCCTTTCTTCCGAAACAACCTCGGTAGGTACAACTGTCCAGCCTCAAACTGCGTCAGAGGGAGCGGGACGATCGCCAACGCTACCATTAAGAGAGCGCAAGCGGGGAACTTCCGGGCGATCGCGCGGCCTACTCACTGGAGGAGAAGCTGTAGGTGTAGCTGCTGGCCGAGAACCCTTCAACTGGCAGCAAGTGCAGGCTCGATTGAAGTCGATTAAAATGCCTAAAAACAGGACAATTGCGATCGTCATCGCGATTCTAGCTTTCCTCCTGTTAGGCTTTTTAACAGTACAAGCCTTCAATTTGCTAGCAAATGCCCTACAAAGCCTCTCTGGGCCAACATTGAAAGGAGAGCAAGCCCTTGTAGGATTAGACCAGCCGCCGCTCGAAATTCCGATACCAGAACCACCATCTCCCACAGCGTCAGGCCCTCTGAACGAAGAATCTGGCAAGCAAGTGATTGAATCTTGGTTCTCTGCTAAAAGAGCAGCCTTGGGTAAAGACTACCAGATCGATCAGTTAAAAGAAATTCTTGTAGAGCCAGCTTTAGCCAGATGGATGCCAATGGCAGAAGCTCAACAGCGAAATAATGTTTATCAGACTTACGATCATACTTTACAAGTAAGTTCAGTTCGCACTAACGAAACTAATCCCGATCAAGCTCAAGTTGAAGCAGAGGTGACAGAAAAAGCACAGGTTTTTGAGCGCGGCCAGCCTACAACTGCACGCGATGATAGCTTGCGGGTGCGCTACGATTTAGTCCGAACTGACGGTCAATGGCGGATTAGAGATTGGGAAGTCTTAAGATAGTTTTGTTAACTGTTAACTGTTAACTGTTAACTGTTAACTGTGCGGGAGGTTGCATTGCGAATTATTGTTGAAGGGTGGCGTTTTCTTTGTCACTCTTACAGCGTAGTAAATCAGTTTCAAATGATGGAAATGCTTAAGCGTCCAGACTTAGAGCTGTTCCATCGCGATATGCCTTATATTGATGAAGGTTGGAAAACAGAAGTTAGCGATCGCGATCGCACTACTCAAGCATTGCGTAACATCCCTACTCCCGCGCCAAATCAGCCAGCAGATGTTACTGTACGAATGTATTGCCCTTGGAACTTCGCGAACTCTGATAGTAGTCAAACTTGGGTATTTGCAGCTACCGAATGGGGAACAGTTACTAACAACGTATTAGAGGGAATTGGCGTATCTTCCCTAACAGAAACTCCCGTCAATTCAGAGGCAAAAATTATTACCTGTTCTCAGTGGTCAAAAGCAGGATTCATTCGCAGCGGCGTTCAACCCAACCGCATCACCGTTGTTCCCCTTGGTGTTGATACTGATATCTATCATCCGCTTACAAACGAACAAAGAACAGCCTTGCGCCAAGCCTTCGGATGGCAAGACTCATTTATATTCTTAAATATCGGCGGCTGCACTGATAGAAAAGGCATCCGCCCCTTATTAAAAGCCTTCGCTGCGGTAATTGAGCGCTATCCTCACGCTAAACTGGTGTTAAAAGGTTCAGAATTGCTGTATCCTTCTAAAGATGATATAGCTCAAGCTAGCCGCGCCGTCCTCAGCGATGCGGAAAGAGAAAAAGTAGCAGCCAGAGTGATTTATACTGGCACTCAGCTATCATTTTCTCAAGTAGCTCAGTTGTACCAAGCGGCTGACGCTTACGTTTCTCCCTATTTGGCAGAAGGTTTCAATTTGCCTGTGCTAGAAGCAGCCGCTTGCGGTTTGCCCGTGATTTGCACTCAAGGCGGCCCTACTGACGATTTCACTCATCCAGACTTCGCGCTGCAAATAGAGAGCAAACTTAGACCTTTGACAATTGACGGCGAAAACTTCTCGATCTTAGCTCCCAATTTAGACCATTTGATAGCTTTGATGCAAGCCACCATCGAGGAAACTGCGATCGCAGCGCGATCTCGTCAATTTGGCCCTAGTTTTGTTGCTGGCAAGTTTACCTGGAAACACGCAGTAGACGATTTGCTCCACGTCTTCCGAACATCTGAAACTAGAGCTAAAATTAATAGACTAGCTTTTGAGCCGATAATTCTTTGAGTCTGGGACGTTATTTATAGCAACCGCTAAGGCGTTTAAGACACTCTGAATTGTTGAAGCCCACTTATTCTATTCCCTTTTTTCCGTTTTCCCCTAGTCCCTAGCTATAATAGCCAAACTATGCAATCAACAACTAATCAAATCGAAGCCACACCTACGATGGAGGCTCCAAAACAAGGATTACCAGTCACAATTATTACTGGTTTTCTTGGCAGCGGCAAGACAACACTGCTCAACCATATTCTGACCAATCAGGAGGGTTTGAAAACAGCAGTTCTAGTAAATGAGTTTGGCGAAATCGGCATCGATAACGAGCTGATTGTTACTTCTGACGACAGCATGGTAGAGTTGAATAACGGCTGTATATGCTGTACGATTAATGAAGATTTGGTCAATGCTGTTTATAAAGTTTTAGAGCGTCCAGAGAAGTTAGATTATCTGGTAGTAGAAACAACGGGACTGGCAGATCCTTTGCCTGTGGCGTTGACTTTCTTGGGTACTGAACTGCGAGATATGACTCGTCTGGATTCAATTGTGACTGTCGTAGATGCAGCTAATTATAGCTTAGATTTGTTCAACAGTCAAGCTGCTTACAGTCAAATTGCTTACGGCGATATCATTTTGTTGAATAAGGCGGATTTGGTTGATGAAGCAAATTTAGATTTGTTGGAAGTTAAGATTCGCGATGTGAAAGAAGGTGCGCGAATTGTGCGGACAGTGCGATCGCAAGTTCCCCTGCCTTTAGTTCTCAGTGTAGGTTTATTTGAGTCAGATAAATATTTCCAACCTGAGAAAGCTACTGATAGTCACGGACACGATCATGACCACGCTCATGACCACGATCATACTGAGTGTGGGCACGATCATCACGAGCATTCACATCACGCGCACCATGACCATGAACATGACCACGATCATCACGATCATTCACATCACGATCATAGCCACCATGACCACCATTCCCACCATTTAGAGAATGATGGGTTTACTTCGCTTTCTTTCCAAAGCGATCGCCCATTCTCTTTAAGGAAATTTCAGTATTTCCTCGATCATCAACTACCGATGAATGTGTTTAGAGCTAAGGGTATTATGTGGTTTGAGGAAAGTCCTAAGCGGCACATTTTCCACCTTAGCGGCAAGCGTTTTTCCATTGATGACGACGAATGGAAAGGTCAGCCCAAAAATCAGATCGTGCTGATCGGTCAAGGTTTGGAACATGACACGCTGCGATCGCAGTTAGAAAATTGCCTTTGTATTCCTTCCGTCGGTCGTGGCAAAGGCTTTGGGAAATAGTTAATTGTTAACGATTATATAGCAATCCTAAATGAATCGTAAATTTTTTACCCCACCCCAACCCTCCCCTTGCTAAGGGGAGGGAGTAAGAAATTCACAAATGATTTAGGATTGCTATATAA
>NZ_JAQMUA010000053.1:0-18339 GCF_028330895.1 Kamptonema animale CS-326
ACAAGTACCCGCCGCCAGATCATGGGGCTGATGCCCAGCAAGACTATCTTCAGTTGGTAGACGACAGGTTGAGACAATTCCAGCATCCGGTTATCCTACCTCATCCTCTCCCCTATCTCCCCTAAAATTTTTCGCTCTCCATCTTCAGCTAACAGATTGCCAATTTCAGCAAAACTAATCGGCGGTGGATTTTCCGGGAGGCTGCGGGCATTGTAAAATAATTCTACGAGGTTTCTGGTTTTGCTGCGTTCGACGTATTCTAGGGCGGCAGTTTGGTTTGCCATTGCTAGGCAAACTTCGACCATTGCCTGATAAATTATATTGTATTTTTCGGCTAATTTCTGTCTGTCTGCTTCACCACCGATAATAATTTTACTCCGCATTAATTCGACTGTTTCAATGGCAGTGTTAAAGGTATTGTAAGCTGCTAGGAGTTGGGAATTATCCCAGTAGGCAAGTCCGAGATTATAGAAAGTTTCAGCATTATTGATCGGAAAAGCCTCACGGGTGCGAACTTCCAAGGATGCCAAATAAGCCGCGATCGCCAGTTCCAAATTCTCAGTTGTTTCCCCTCTGATTCTGTTGCGGTAGGCATTCCCCAAATTATTTTGAGTCCTTTCCCAATTTTTCGAGTCAGCTTCGCGAGTAATAACAGTTAACCCAATCTCCAAACAAGCGATCGCCACCTCTAAATTACTTGCCCGACTGCCTTGCCCCAGACTAGAAAAATCAATATTCAAGTTGTATAAAACAATAGCCCGATTGAAAGCTTTCCCCCCTGCAACAAGGATTGACCGATAGAATTATTATGTAGTAATTCTATCATAATTATCACAATCAACCCAAAACCTGCATCAACTATTAACCTCCAATCGATCGCCTCCCCACTAACCAGTAAGTAGTCATTTCTCCCCGACCTTTCACAGCAATTTTACCTCTTGATTCCAGTATATAATCATCTTTCAAATGAGCATAAGTAGCCTCTGTCACCTGAATATAACCAGGTTTACTATGAGATTCCATCCGAGAAGCCACATTAACAGCATCTCCCCAAAGATCGTAGATAAATTTCTTAATACCAATAACTCCCGCAATAACTGGCCCGCTATTAATCCCAATACGTATTTCCAAAGATTCCCCAAAAATGCTATCCAGAGTTTGCATATAAGCCTGCATATCTAATGCCATATTAGCAATTGCCGTAGCATGATCTGAACGCGGAAGAGGCAACCCGCCTACTACCATATAGGCATCACCAATAGTTTTAATTTTTTCCAGATTATACTTTTCTGTCAACTGATCGAAGGCAGAGAAAATTTGATTAAGTCCCCCGACTAATTCCATCGGTTCCATGCGCGCAGATAGACTGGTAAAGCCAACAATATCAGCAAACAAAATAGTCGCCTCCTCAAAGTGTTCTGCCGGAGATTCGTTCGTTTTTTTGAGGCGTTCTGCAATCTCAGATGGTAAAATATTTAATAATAGTTGTTCCGATCTTTCTTTTTCCTTACGTAATTGAGCCGTGCGCCGTTCTACCCGACTTTCTAACTCTTCATTGGCAAGGCGTAACTCTTCTTGACTTTGGTGTAAAGCAGCAAAAGAATCCTTCAATTGCCTACTCATATCATTAAAAGACTGGCTTAAGATATCCATTTCTATAATGGGACTGGTTTCTATCTGTTGATCGAGATTTCCTTGAGCAATTTCTGTTGATGCCTGAGACATTCTTAGCAACGGACGAGTAATCCAATTCGCCGTCTGAATGCCAATGGCGATCGCAATTCCCAATGCGACTATTACAAATAATATAGTGTTACGAGTATTCTCATAAATTTGAGCCATAAAGTCTGCTTCTGGAATTACAACCACAATCAACCAATCTAATCCTTTAACCTGTTGTAGTGGAGAAATCTGCACCAGTTGCGTTTTACCATTTAACACAAACTGAAATTGCTGAGGTTTTTGAATTTGGATCAAAGTATTGCTTTGTTCTTGCAATTTTTGAGCAGTGAATCGAATGATGGGTTCCTTGCTATCCAAAGCCTTCAAGCGCCCTGGTTCTTCTTTTCCCGGAACTTTAACCGCAGGAATTTCGGAAGTTGAACTGGCAACTAAATCTCCCGATCTCTCCATGATAAAAGCTTCACCAGACTTGCTGATAGATAAACCATTAAGAAATTGGTTGAGTTGTGCTAGCAGCAAATTTGTAGACAATACTCCCACTAATTGCCCTTGGCTGTCGTAGACAGGAGTAGTAGGAGAAATCTGTAAAACGCCCAAATTTTCTGAGGTAAAAATCGGAGTCCAAGTCGGTGCTTTAGCAGCCATAGTAACAGTATACCAAGGTCGATCGCGAGGTTCGTAAGGCTTAGATTGCAACTCCTCAAAGCGATCGCCCGGTTGCTTGATTTCATACACTACTCGATTAGAATCCGTCGTGCGATCGCGAAACTTAACTACTAATTTACCATCAAGATATCGCTGCACCCCGATAAAATCGCCGTTGTCTTTGCCAATATAAATATAGTCAACTGAATCTGTTAGTTTAATATCTGACCAAAATTGCCGCTCTAGAGCCTGAAAATCATTTGGGTCTAAATTACCATTGCGAAATGCCGAGGCTAAAACCCCCTGCAATAAATGAGGTTTTTCTAGATAGCTTTCTAGATGCCGATCGATTTGACCAGTAACTTTATCGCTAAGTTGGAATGTCAACTCGTTAATCGACTGTTGACTATTTCGGAAGGAGAGATAACCCACAAACCCAACAGCAGCCACAATTTGCAGGACAAAGGGCAACACAACGCTGGTGCGAAGCCGGAATTTTCGGAGAGGGGGTTTGGCGATGCTCATAACTTGGTAATAATTGTTGCTTTCATGTTATAGCAATTGCCAAGTCTAACTCAAAAAATCTTGCTGTCAAAAAACGCGATCGCCTACTTTCAACCCTAATTCTGCCGCCCTTCCTCCCCTGAGTTCAATCACTCCATCAACGATCGCATCCGGCCCATAAGTAGGGCAAGATTCAGCAAAACAAGGCTGTGCATTGGCGATTACAGCTTGCACTACCCCCTCCCGCAGAAAAATCATATCTAATGCGATCGGCACGTTTCTCATCCAAAATTTAACATTTCGTGGCGGTTCAATGGGGAACAACATCCCCCGATTATCGGGTAATTCACTGCGGTACATTAAACCGATTGCTTGTTCAATAGGAGTTTGTGCTACTTCTAATCCGATCGCATTACCTGATATGTTGGTAGTAGTAGAAACAGGTAAAATTTGACCTTGTTCTATGCCACCAATCAAGGAGATAAAGTTTGAATCTATTAGGTTATTAACACCTTGTAAAACTGCTAAATATTTGCCTGTAAGCCGATCTTTCACAACTGCATTACCCTCCGCCAAAGAAATATCTAAGTCGTTAAACTTCAGTCCGCCTGTCAAAACTAGGCGATCGTTACCGTTGCCAAAATCTGCGATCGCATCCGCCTCAGCTAAGCTAGATGCGCCTGCGGTGTCGAGCACAAATAGATCGTCACCTACACCCCCCGTTAAAATATCTGTGCCTTCGCCACCAATCAGGAAATCTTGACCGCGATCGCCATTAATTATATCGTTACCTTCACTGCCATAAAAGGTATCATTTCCCTGTCCGCCAAAAAGAGTATCTGCACCTTCATTTCCTATGACGGAATCGCTGTCTTGATTGCCAAAGATTAAGTCATTTCCCCCTAAACCTTGGATGGTATCGTTACCTGCAAGTCCTCTCATGGTGTCGTTATTGAGAGTTCCTTGTAAAAAATCAAAACTAGAAGTACCGTCAATATTAGTCATTCTATTTTAGATGTTAGATTTTGGATTTATTATACAATATTTCCCGATCTATACCCTAATTCAAAGCTTGCAGTGATTCTAAAAATTTTTGTAAGGAAATCCGGCAAGAAGTGAGGTTGGTTTTGGGATTGTGGTCATATAAAATGGACTCGCATTTCCTTGATAAACCGGGTTTCTTAGAGATATCTGGTTTTCCCAAAAAGTCTCTAAGTATAAACCCGGCTTCTTTGGTTGTTGGTAGGCTAATTTAGAGATAATTTCCGCTTAGAAACAACGCAATCTTGCAAATAAAGGTTAATTAGTTCCTGAGAAGATATACCTTTTTCCTGAGCCATAGTTTCAAAATATTCGATCACATCAATTCCGAGAGAAATCGTGACCTGTTTTTTTAACTGTTTAGCAAAAGGATTAGGTCTTTTTTTCATTTTTGAAAGATCGTATTCTGGTTCCATTGTTTTATCTCCTATATTCTTGACTTTCATTTTTAGTTGCTTTTCTTGCTGAGATAATTCTAATTATAGAATCCTCTTCTCTAAAACAATGAACTACAATTAATATTCTCATTTTAGAGCTTATGCCCAGAAGTAAAAAACGTTCTTCTTCGTGGGAATGATCTTCATCCCAAAATTGAAGGGCATAGTCATCAAAGAAAACTGATTCAGCTTCTTCAAAAGAAATACCATGCTTTTGTTGATTAATTTTGTTTTTTTGCTCATCCCATTGAAAGATTATTTTATTCATTCTGCCAAAAGGTCATTTGAGCTTTAATCCTTAGTCATTAAACCATCTTTGGGAATTTTGACAATAGCAATCTATTGATCCTCCTATTTGTTCGGGTAATAATTTAATTTATAGTTCAACTTCCTTTCTACTCCACACATCCCTATTGTATATCATCTGCAACTGATCGCAGCCTATAAAACAGGTATCCTGCCTATTTTACTGAACCCAAGTTTTAGCAATAGGCATTCGCCAACCAGTACCAAAAGCGCGATCGCTAATTTTCAAACCTGGAGGCGCTTGTCGCCGCTTAAACTCTGCCCTCATCACCAACTGCACTACACGCTTAACCACGATTTCATCATGTCCAGCAGCTATAATCTGTTGAGCTGATTCGTGTTTTTCAACTAATCGGTGTAGAATATCATCCAGAATATCGTAAGGTGGTAAAGAATCTCGATCTACTTGCCCCGGTTTTAGTTCAGCACTTGGTGGTTTGCTAAGAATATTAACGGGGATAATCTCTTTAGGGTAATTGGTGATTTCACCCCCCCTGCCCCCCCTTAGTAAGGGGAGGAGTGTGGTTCCCAATTCTCCACTATTCAACCATTGACACAGGGAATAAACGCGAGTCTTCGGAACATCAGCAATTACCGCTAAACCGCCATTCATATCACCGTAAAGCGTACAATAACCTACCGCCATTTCTGACTTATTACCCGTCGAAAGTAATAAATGTCCAAATTTATTAGAGATGGCCATTAACAAATTACCGCGAATCCGCGATTGAATATTCTCCTCTGCGAGCCCAAAAGTTGTCCCTGCAAACAAATTCTCTAAAGTTTTGTCATAAACTTTCATCAATTCGCCGATAGGGATAATTTCTGTAGTAATGCCGAGATTTTTGCCTAATTCTTCAGCATCTTTAACAGAATGATCGGAACTATAGGGGGAAGGCATCAGCACGCCTAAGACATTTTCTGCACCCAGAGCAAAAGTGGCGATCGCAGCTACCAAAGCTGAATCAATCCCACCGCTCAAACCTAGCACAACTTTAGAAAAACCGCACTTGCGGACATAATCTCGCACTCCTAAAACCAGCGCTTCCCAAATTTCTCCATCGCTAGATTCGGGAACAGGTTTAATTAAATTAGGCAACAAATCTCGCTGAGTCTCATCATATTCTAACAATACAAAATCCGATTCAAAAGCAGTTAGCGAACAAACAACTTCACCCAACCGATTTAAAGCAAAACTACTACCATCAAAAATCAAATCGTCATTTCCACCTATTTGATTAGCATAAATAATCGGTTTTTCGTAACGAGTAACGCTATGCCGTAACATCGCCTCTCGCAGTTTTCGTTTGCCAACGCTGTAAGGGGAAGCTGATAAATTAACTACTAAATCTGCACCCATTTTGGCTAAGTCAGAAAAAGGATCGCCAGCATAACTCCTTTTTCCCCAAAACTCCTCATTATTCCACAAATCCTCACAAATAGTCACGCCGATCTTATGTTTTCCAATAGTAAAATATTCGCTTTGTTCACCAGGCTCAAAATATCTGTCTTCATCAAAAACATCATAGGTAGGCAACAAGCGTTTATTAAAAATTCGCTTGACTTCCCCATTTTCTAGCAAAGCAACGCTATTAAATAACGGCTTCCCGCCATGTTTTCCAGCGTGGGGATTAGGAATTACAGTTCCTACTAAGACAATCAAATTTTGCGGCAAATTCTGTGCTAATTGCTGTAATTCTTGGCCCGCAGCTTCGATGAAACCGGGATTAATTAATAAGTCGCGCGGCGGATAACCAACCAAACAAAGTTCTGGTGTTAATAGCAGGCTAGCATCAGCTTCAGCCGCTTTTTTAGCCGCCTCTAAAATTAGTTTGGAATTGCCAGTTAAATCGCCGACAGTAGGATTGAGTTGTGCGATCGCAATTTTCATAATTGTTAGTTGTTAGTTGTTGGTTGTTGGTTTAATTCCTGTGGGGGCGGGTTCACCAATATCTGTAATATAAACTAGAAATCCTGTAGACCCGCTCCTTGATAAATATTATCAGAGGGCTAAAGCCAAACTACGTACCTCACTTACTTGAGATTAGACTAAATAAACACTAATGGCTTATCCTTCAAAGGAGCAAAAGCCTTTTTATCAAAGCGATATAAACTAGCGGGACGACCAGCGCCTCGCGACACTTTTACCCCAGTATCCGATAAGAAACCTAATTTTAACAACCGGGCGCGAAAATTAGAATAATCGGAGAAAATTTCTCCGAGAATAGTAGTGTAAAGTTGATAAAGCTCACCCAAAGTAAAGACCTCCGGTAATACTTCAAAAGCAACTGGGCTGTATTCAAGCTTGTTACGCAAACGGCGATAACCATATTCTAAAACTTGGTTATGATCGAATGCTAACTGCGGTACTTGTTTAACTGGATACCAGGCAATTCCACTCACACCATCAGCAATTAATTCCGCTTCTTCAAACCTAACTAAAGCAAAATAACTTACAGAAAGATAGCGAACACCCCTGGTAAATTCTCTAGGATCTCGCCCCGGATCTCCGAAAGTGTACAATTGCTCTAAATACAGATTTTTTACTCTGATTTTCTCGGCCAAAATCCGATAAGCTGCATCTTCAAGAGATTCTCCTTCCCTCACCAGCGTACCCGGAAGACTCCAATGATCTAGGAATGGTTCATCTTGCCGCATTACCAATAAAACTAGCAAGCGATTTTGTACAGTATCGACTGAGAAAATCACGTTATCGACTCCTACTTTGAAGTCTGCTAGTGAGTAACTTTTACTCTTTTTTTCGCCTCGTCCAGCCATGCGTACAAATGCTCCCTGTGGATATAAGCTTCAATGGGAGGCGTTAGGGCTTCCGTGTCTCCTTTTTCACGATAAGCTGTAGAAGAGACATTTGGGCCAGTCAAAGATGCGATCGCAACTTCCGCACCCATTCGCCTCAACTGTCTCAAATCTATCTCTTCCGGTGGATAACCGGGACGCGGTACCACTAGCCATTTCACTTGTTTTAACAATAGTTCAATCTTGTACCAGCGTGGTAACTGCGTTACCAAGTCAGAACCGATAACCATTGTTAAATCTGCATCTCCCCACATCAATTTTGCCTTTTCCACTGTTTCTTGCGTTCGAGGACTGCTAAGTTCTGGGTGCAGGCAAATGTTATTTCGGGGCGAATTAATTTCTTGAATTGTTAGCAGCAACATCGCTGAACGGTGTTCTAATGATGTCTGGTGAGATTTAAAAGGGTTATCAGAGGCCCAAACTGCTACCCAATCAAAATGTTGAGAAAGCCAACTAAGAATAGTTTTGTGTCCCGCAGTGGGCGGATCGGCACTTGTACCAAATAAAGCGATTGTTTTCATTGTTAATGGCTAATGGCTAATGGCTAATTAAAGTTAACAGTTAACAGTTAACAGTTAACATTTATCGCTTTTTTGTTCGTTGAGTGAGAATTTCTAACTCTGGTGAGATTTCTACTACCGGGGATATTGGGTTATCTAAGCGGCGAGTTTCAGCGGGAAGACTAGCCACAGAAGCGGCCGTTCTCTGTGCGATCGCCTCCAAACTTTCCCTCGCTACCACCCGTTCACCCTGCTTAACCATTAATTGCATCAACGGAACACGAGACTGATTAACAACATCCGTTACTAATCCTAAACAATCTCCTAGAACTTGACCGTTTTCCACATATCTAAAAATTTGCTTGCGCCCCGGATAAGTCACCTTCCCGCTAGCCTCCTTCATCACCGGAATTCCATCAATTTCTACTAACTTATAAACACCATTCACAGGCGCACCACTTACCAGTTTTGTTCCCAAACCATAGCCGTCAATGCAAGCACCCGCATTTTTTAATCGAGCAATTTCATACTCATCTAAATCGCCACTGGCAAAAATCGGCACTCCCGGAAGTAGCGATCGCACACCCCGCGACAACTCCACCAAATCCCCCGAATCCAACCGCACCCCTTCCAGTCGCATTTCACCCTTATTTACTCGTTCCGCCAACAGACGCGCCGCAGCAATTGTATCGTAAGTATCGATCAACAGTGGCGCACCCGGAAAATATCGGTGAAACGCTGCAAACGCACCCTCTTCACTTCCCTCACCAGCCGCGATCGCCATCACCAAAGCATGAGCCATCGTACCCGCAGGTTTGCGGCCCAACTTCAAAGCTGCCAAAACATTAGAAGTCGCATCCAAACCCGCAGCCAAAGCCGCACGAGCCGCCCAAATAGAAGCTTGAGGGCCAAAAGCGCGGCGCGTCCCAAACTCCAGCAGTTGAGCTTGCGGCCCAGCCACATCGCGCAACCTAGCCGATCGCGTCGCAATCAAAGTTTGATAGTTAATCGTATTCAGCAAATAAGTTTCCACTAGCTGAGCTTGCCACAAAGGAGCATCCACCCTTAGCAATGGCTCGTTTGCAAACACTGCCGTCCCTTCTGGAACCGCCCAAACATCGCCAGTAAAGCGGGCCGTCGCCAACAACTCCCAAAATCGCTCAGGAGCATTCGCAAAAATTCCCGTAGACTGCAAAGCCTGAATTTGCGCTGGACTAAAGCTGAATTTCTCTAAATAATCCAATGCTTGGGCTAAACCCATCGCAATCAAATAGCCAAAATTTTCTGGGAACCTGCGAGCAAACAGCTCAAAGCTAGCCTGCTGTCGCTCCAACCCCTCCCCCACATAACAAGCCGCCATCGTCAACTGGTAGAGGTCAGTTAACAGACTATAATCCTGTGGGGAAAGCGTTAATTCTTGGTCTTCCCCAGCGGTCAAGCCGATGGTCGTGTCGCTTTCAGTGGCAGTTTTCATGGGACAATTCCCTGCAAGCTTGGTTTTTCTAATTATAGTGAAATACACCAAATCTGTCTAGTCAAGATTTGATAAAAATTTGTGATAACCATCTGAACATGAGTTTGCTTATAGTTGGTGACGATCGAGGAGCGGGTAGAGAGACGAAGCGATTTCAAGCTCTCAAACCTACGAGCTATCAAGGGTTAAAACCCCTGCCGCATAACCAAAGTCGTCTGAAAACGACTACTAATTTAGGATTTACGTAGCAGATTTTGTAGCGCCATCATCTGGGTAGTATTTTTACTGTCCAGAGGGCGGCGTTACAGATGCTATTGGGTAATTCCTATTTATGTTATGGTGAATTATATAAAAATAGCTATTTCTTAGCAGTAAATCCTTGTAAAGAAATAATAAAAAAGGCCTAATTTTATAGCACCCGCCTTGGCGGTTAGGACGTTATGAATTCATGAAACCATTGATTCTCTATCCCTTCTTCCCCTTCTTTCACGCTTCCCCTAGCGTCTAGCCGCCGATGTTACGTAAATCATGGTAAGTTCTGTTAATGATTGCGGACTAATAAGGAATAAAAATAAATATTGCTAATCCGATCCCCAGCTCAAAACTGACATTAATATATAAAGTATATTAAGACCTAGACAAACGAGGTGGACAGTATGAATCTTTCCAAAAGTGTTAGAGATGCCATGCGTTTTGTTTCGGAAGCAGCGATGCGGATTTTCAGCCCCACTGATGACAAATATCCTGTCGTTGGCGTACAGCCTTTTGAAGGCCAACCGTTAAAAGATAAGTCGGCAGATTAAGAAGCTATTCAGGGATTTCTACTTGTTGAGAGCCCACGGTAATTAGTTTAGCTAAGGTAAGGCGATCGCCTGAGACTGTAGAAACACAACAACGGTAATGTGAACTCACTTTTAAATAAATCAAATCAGCCCCATCCACAACTAGAGTGAATGGGGCTTTTGATAGCGTAACGCCGCCCTTTAGGCGGTATCTTCACCGCCCACAGAGGGCGGCATTACAATTGATTCAAGAAGAACGCGATCGCAGCAGTACCTATCGGTACAGTCAGATTATCCATGCCAAATTTGGAGAAAGATTCCAAAGTAGTCGCAACTAAACCAACAACTACTGAAACCCCCAAAGTTTGCCAAACATTACCTTGAACAGCCAGTAAAATTAAACTGCTAACAGCAAAACTAACTAAAAACATAGTAAAAGAACCTTCCCAACTCTTCTGCATCCCCCCAATTTGATAAGTATGTTTACCAAAACGCTGACCAATCACAGCAGCTAGTCCATCTCCCCAAGTCATTACAAGAATACCCAAGGCAGCATATTGTGGTAATTGCAGAGGCCAAAACCAAGCAATTAAAACACCGATGCTGACAGCATAGAAAAAAGTCCCCCAACTTTGTCTACCGACGCTGTTAATGCTGGGTAAAATAGGAATCAAGTAAGAGATGAGTGCGATCGCGCCCGCTACAATCCCCGCCCCAATCCCCACCCAAGCCGGAATTTTCAGCCACCAGGCCAGCAAAATCACATTGCCCGAACCAATGTGTACTATCTTCCGCGATATCTCTGGATCTGCCGAAGTAAAGCGATTTAGTCCCTCAGCTACAAGTAAAATCAAACCTAACCAGGCTGTAATCAGGGAAATTTGCAGCCCGACAGTGGGAATTTCAGTAAAGATAGACACGATAAATCAGGAAAAACGCCGTTAATTAATCTTCTTCCTAGCACTATAGTAGAAATGCTGCCCCATGAACAATTAAGAAGAAGGAAGAAGGAAGAAGGAAGAAGGAAGAAGGGGAGACTGGAATAATTTTCCCCAATTACCAATTACCAATTACCAATTACCAATTACCAATTACCAATTACCAATTACCAATTACCAATTACGCCACCTCTGATACTTTTAGCGACACAATCGGTACAGCTTGCCTAACTTCTTGCCGTAGTGGAATTTCAATTATAAATTCCGTACCGTGCCCCGGTATAGATTCACAGCGGAGCAAACCTTTATGCTTTTCTACCACAATTTTATAACTGATAGAAAGTCCTAATCCCGTCCCTTTTCCCACTGGTTTAGTAGTAAAAAATGGATCGAATAGCCGTTTCTTTACCTCCTCTGTCATCCCAGGCCCGTTGTCACTAATCCGCACTAGAATCTTGTCTGAATGCGAAGCTTGTGTTACAATTTTAATTGTATTCGGATTAGCAACAATATCCTCATAACTACGTCCTTGATTATAACTATCCAGTGCATCTATTGCATTGGCAAGAATATTCATAAATACCTGATTTAACTGTCCTGCATAGCATTCAACCAAGGGTAAATTACCATAGTTTTTAACTATTTGAATCTGCGGAGAGTTGGGTTTAGCTTTCAGCCGACTTTGCAGAATTAGCAAAGTGCTATCGATGCCGTCGTGAATGTTAACAGGTTTCATTTCACTCTCGTCTAGGCGAGAGAAGTTCCGCAAAGATTGCACGATTTGAATAATACGCTCAGCCCCAATTTTCATCGATGATAGCAGTTTGGGTAAATCCTCGCCCAGGAATTCAAATTCAATGACTTCAGTATATTCTCTAATTTCTGAGCATGGTTGTGGATAGTGCTGTTGGTATAATTCTACTAGCCCCAACAAATCTTTAGTGTATTGATTGGCGTGGTGAAGATTGCCACCGATGAAATTAACAGGATTATTAATTTCATGGGCGACACCAGCAACTAATAGACCTAAACTAGACATTTTTTCAGTCTGAACTAATTGAGCCTGCATTTGCTGCAATTCTTCCAAGGTTTGCTCAAGTTGTTTAGATTTAACAGCACGTTCTGCTGCTACCTTTTCAATCCGCTCAGTATAACTCAGCAAGCTGAGTGCGTAGATGGTCACGATGCTAGTTAAGATTAGTCCTAGAGTTAAGATTGTCAAGGAACGCCAATATTTTTGAAGAGTTACATATTCTGGTGCTAGTAGTAATTGCAGCAACCATCTACGATTCTCAATGTTGAGGATGCGAGTGCAACTACTACCATCAGGGCAATAAGCTATTTGACCGATTTGTAGTTGATTTTCTGTGTTAGGATTGGTGATTACGCTGTTGGTCTTCCCTTCGTAAAAGGCTAGAAATCTATCGCCTTCTGGAGCCATTATATCTTGTAGATACAAGTTGATTGAGTTAAGTTTTGCATCTTGTACGGCAGATTTGACAATGGAATTAATCAGAAATATGCCCAGGGTAAAACCTCTCAAGTCTTCACGCATCAAAGGAGATGAGTTTGGCAATGGTAAATGATGATGATTAGCATCGGCTATCCTAAAAATTGGCTGGAATACAAAGAAACTGAGTTGATTTTTAGTTGACAATACCTGGCGCGTTGTGGCGATTATTTCCTCTCTCTTGGCCGCTTTTTCTAAGTCTAAGCGGTGCGCTGGATTGGTAGCAAAGTTAAAAGCTAAAGGTGTTTCGCTCTGGGAAGAGGGAGTAATATAATATGGTGGGAAAAATTCGTGCTGCTGTTCGTCAGATATGCGGGGTAGCCACGCGATCGCTTTCAAGCTCGGATGTCTATATCTAGCAGATTGTACAAATTCTTGAAATGCCTCTTCTTTTACATCCTCAGATGTACTGTAAAACGTTCCCGCAGCCCGCAGCACCTCTAAGTTGCTTTTAATCTCCCTCTCGATGTCTGTAGCTACTCGATCCAGGTGCTCCTGAAGTTCAGCCTGCATAAATTTGTCTTCCCAGTTGCGTACTGCATTTGAGGCGATCGCAGATAGTCCTATCCCCGCACAAAGTGTCACTCCCACCAGGATGTAGCGGCGATATCCCGATAAAGCCTCGATCGCTGAATTTAACAACTTATTGGTAGCAGTCATATTCTTCACTGACATTTTGCTGGTCTTTCCTTGAGAAAAAGAATCCCATCCCTTTGAGGATTGGGCGTTTAAGGGGTGTTATCGAAGCTTCCTAGTAGTATTGCGTTCCTGTACTAACTCGCGATCGCCATCCCCATAGAGGTTGACACATCCACTAAATACGGTTACTCTATCAGATTACAGTAGTATATAGCAAAATCTATCTTTTGCTCTGAGAGTTTCCTTGTTTTTCAAGCTGCAATCACAAATTGGTATCGCTATGAGTGTCACGCCCCTATTCCCTATTCGCCCCAGTGAGATGAGCAAACATCAATTTACCCGCCGCTCATTGCTTCCCAACAGCCAACTGTTTCTCTGGCAAATTGAAACTGGAGCAGTACGTACTTTGACATGGCTCGAAGATGGTACCCTCGTACCTCTGGGAATGTGGGGGCCAGGGGACGTGGTGGGTAAAATTATGTCTAAGTGCGATCCCTATCAAATTGAATGCTTGACAAAAGTGGAAGCAACTGCACTCCCTACTGACACTTGGTATAACGCTAGGGATGTCTTACTTGCACACCTTCAGCAAGCAGAAGATTTTATGTTAATTAGAGGCTATAAAAAGGTTGATGCCATGCTTTATCATCTCTTGCTTTGGTTAGCAAAAAAGTTTGGTTCTCAGGTAAAGCATGGACAACTTATAGATCTCGGTTTAACCCATCAAGACATTGCTGAATTTTTAGGTACAACCCGCGTGACAATTACCCGTGCTCTAAATAATTTTGAGCAGCAAGGTTTGATTAACCGGCTATCGGTTCATCGAATTGTTCTGCAAGATTCAGAGTTTTTAGATTATCAAATTTAAAGCGAAGATTTCAGGGGCGATGTCAAGGCTGTTTCTTTGATGGTGCAAGAGGTAAAATATAAGAGACTGTAAAAAGTCCAATCGCCTTCTTCCTTCCAACTCCTACCTAAACAGATTAAAATCTTTAAAACACTCTCAAATTACAACAGCCTTGACCTACGACAACACCTGTAAATATATAGCTGCACAGAATCCAGCAAGTTTCGTGCGCTGGTTACTTCCTAATGTAGAATCTACTAATGTCGAACTGCTCAAAACCGAACTTCCCGCAGAACCCATCCGCGCCGACTCCTTAATTTTATTGCGCGTCGGAGACACTATACTCCACCTTGAATTTGAAAGATTACCCTATTCTCAGCCGCCCATCCCCTTCCGAATGCTGAACTATTGGGTACGCCTTTACGGACAGTACGAGTGTAAAATAGAACAAGTAGTAATTTTCTTAAAGCGGATTGACTCACCTCTAGTTGCTGTAGACAGTTTTCAACAACAAAATACCCTACATCGCTACCGTGTCATTCGCTTGTGGGAACAAGATTCTGCACTTTTTTTAGCAGACCCTGCTTTACTACCCTTAGCACCATTAACTCGTACTGACTCACCCTTAGCATTGTTAGAGCAAGTAGCAGCACAAGTGGATTTGATTGCAGACTTCGCACAGCGACGGGAAGTTTTAGCTTGTACCAGTATATTAGCTGCTTTGCTGCATCAACCTAACGTGGTTCGTCAATTATTTCGAGAGGATATTATGGAAGAATCTCTGTTTTACCAAGAAATTATCCAAAAAGGCTTGCAAAAAGGCTTACAACAAGGCTTGCAACAAGGTTTGCAACAAGGTTTACAACAAGGTTTACAACAAGGTCAACAGCAGCAAGCACTGTTACAGACTTTGCGCCAATTGAGTAGGCGCGTGGGAACCCTTACACCCTCTACGGAACAAAGAATTCGCGCCTTATCATTTACTCAATTAGAGTTATTAAGTGAGGCGCTTTTAGATTTCTCTACCCAAGCAGATTTAATGAATTGGTTGAATAATATTAACTAGGAGAATCTCCTAAGTAACTCTTCTCAATTACGTAATTGCCGCAAAATTTTAAACCCTTTTTCCCTTAACTCCATAGGCAAAAGCGATAATCCTAAACCAGTCCATGCCTTTGCCGTTGAGAAAGACTTGCTGGCAAAAATCATCTGCCGACCTTTTGCGGTTTCACCAATCTCTATTAACCGCAAACCTAACACTAATTCTGTTTCTGCAATCCGCTTAAGTCTAACTAATTCTAGCTGGTCTGCATCAAACTCATAACTCGTTAAATAACTCAATTTGTCTGTTAAATAAGGGATAGCTCGATTAATACCTTGCTGCTCTGAATGCCAACGATATTCCATTAATAGCTCAGGTAAATAATAGCATTTTTTCCCGGCTATAGCAAGGCGGACTAATAAATCATTGTCTTCACAGTTTTGGAGGTTGGGGCGCATAAAACCTACTTCTTGCAGAACATTACGGCGAAATAAAGTTGCGCCAATTTGTAGGCTTTGTTTAATAAAAACTACTTCTAGTAAGTTATCAATTATTCCTCCTGAAAGTTCGCTTCGTCCCCATCGCTGTGAATTGAGTTTAGTCGCGATTTGATCGCGAGAATTATTACTATCAATTATCCAGTGATCTGTACTAACAAAATCAATATTTGGGCTTTTATCTAAAATAGCAGATGTCCGCGCTAGAAAGTCTGGAACTAAGCAATCGTCATCATCAAATTTGATAAAATATTGACCTTTTGCTGCTGCAAACCCAGAGCGCATATTGTTACTTTTTCCAATATTTTGAGAGTGGCGTATATAGCGAATATTAGCAGCATTAAATTCAGACATAACGCTCGGAGTGCTATCAGTTGAACCATCGTCGCATACGATCAACTCAAAGTCTGTATAAGTCTGCTTTAAGACACTTTCAATGGCATTTAAAAGTAAATGTACGCGATTGTAAGTAGGGATGCAAACACTAATTTTAACCACAATTTTAGTTTGCTACTAATTGTTAATTGGTAATGGCTAATGGCTAATGGCTAATGGCTAATGGCTAATGGCTAATGGCTAATGGCTAATTGGTAAAAATTCTCCCCGTCTCCTTCTTCCTTCTTCCTTCTTCCTTCTTCCCTAGCCCCTAGCCCCTAGCCCCTAGCCCCTCTTTTAATTAAGCCGAGCAGTACATTCCAAAATTAATTTTTGATTAACTAAGGAATAGGGCTGAATTTCTAAAGCTTGGCGAAAAGCAACGATGGCTTTTCTATAATTTCCTAGTGCAGCGTAACATAAACCAAGACCGTGCAATGCTCCAAAATGAATCGGGTTAATTTTGATAACTACTTCGCAGTCATCGAGGGATTTTTGATAGTCACCTTGAGTGTAATAAAGTACAGCCCTTCTGTTCCAAGCTTCGGCAAAATCAGGACTATCTACTATTAGTTTTGTGAGGATATCTAAGGCACGAGAAAAGTCACCAGCATCGAGCAGAATCTGCGATCGCCTGAGCATTTCCATCCCGTAAGCTCCTTTTTGCTCAAACCAACTACGCCATAGTTCTGTAGTTGCGCGATCGCGTACTCTTTCATCCGCGTCTTTGAGTTCTTCGAGTAATGCTTTGATAGATGAATCGTCCATTATAGCTAGGGACTAGGGTCTAGGGGTTAGGGGAAGAAAAATTTAGGGATCTAGTAGAGAATAAGGATATCTGGCTACGTCCTAATATTTTTATTTGTTGACTTTTTGCATACCAATATGAAAATTTTAATGCTTTCCGCAACTTTTCCTTATCCGCCAGGGCGGGGTGGAACTCAAGTCAGGACGTTTAATTTGTTGAAATATTTGAGTCAGCAACATTCTATCACTCTGGCAACACTGCGATCGCACGACGTGACAGAGGTAGAAATAGAGCAACTGCGCCACTATGTCCAAGACTTAGCGATTTTCCCTCGTCCCCAGGTAGCTGTTGGTTGGGGATGGGGGGGAAAAGTGCAGCGATTTAGTCGGTTTTTACTAGAGGGAAGGCCTCCGAGTGTAATATCTATCTATTCTCCAGCAATGCAGAATTGGGTAGATGAATTTGTGGCAGGGGGTAAATGCGATGCGATTACCTGCGAACACAGCGTTAATGAAATTTATGTACGTCCTGAGTGGCGCAAACGGTTGGGAACGGTAGTAAATATTCATAGTTCAGTTTATGGAAGTTGCCGACAGATACTAGAAACTGGTACTTCCGAGAAACCATTGCGCGATCGCCTCAATCTGCCTTTGCTCGCTCGCTACGAAAAATACTACTGTTCCAAATTCTCCCGCATTGTGGTCACAACTGAGGAAGATCGGCAGCAGTTGCAGAAATTTGTCTTACCTCTGAAGAACGAGGATAGGGGAGAGGGAAGAAACGGGAACAGAGAAAGAGGAATTTATGACTTTTTTAACTCCCAAGTCCAAAGTCCCCTTTATCCTTCTTCCCAGTCCCTCCCAATCCAAGTTATTCCTAATGGCGTAGATTTGGCAAAATTTCCCTACAGGCAAGTAGATCCGGGAGGACATAGATTAATATTTATCGGGGCGATGGATAATTTGGCGAATATTGACGCAGTACGATTTCTGAGTTTAGATATCTTGCCAGCCTTGCAGCAGCGTTATCCTGACGCTACCCTAACTATAGTGGGATCAAAACCAGTAGCGGAGGTATTGGCATTGCGATCGCATTCGGGAATTACAGTAATGGGTCAAGTCCCTTCAATGGCAGAATATTTGCATCAAGCCACAGTTTGTGCAGTGCCGATGCGAATTGGTCTAGGAATTAAAAATAAAACTTTAGAGGCAATGGCAGCGGGAACACCTGTTGTAGCTAGCGATCGCGGTTTGGAAGGGCTCGCTGTTGACGGCGAGGGATCGCCTTTAAGGGCCTTGCGAGGAAACCAACTTGAAGAGTATGTTGAGGCGATTAGTCGCTTATTTGAAGATCGACAATTGCGGGAGGAGTTATCACAAAATGCGCGATCGCTAATCGAAACCGAATATACCTGGGAAATCATCGGTCAACGCTATGAACAAGTTTTAAAAGATTGCTTCACACCTAGCACCACTAAACTCTGCCAGTAGGATACATCAAAGCAATTTTGAGAGATTGCTTCGTTACCTTGGAACGCTGTGGTTTTAAGTTAAA